>NZ_JASJFG010000307.1:0-2063 GCF_030065375.1 Microcystis sp. M49636_WE2
ATTGAGGGCATTTGATTCAGCAATTTCAGCATCACGCATGACTAAAGCGATTCTTTCCCGTCCGAGGGAGTTAAGATAATCCACGTCATCGGCAACATTTTGAATTTTGAGAGTATCAATTTCTAAACCGAGTTTAAACAGATCTTGACTGACGTTACTGGTAATACTTTCGGCAAATTTTAGGCGATCTTCGTTCACTTGTTCTGGGGTCATTGTTGCGACTACACCCCGCAAGTTTCCTTCTAAAGTTTCTTTAGCTACGCGAATAATTTCTTCTCGATCTCGATCTAAAAAACGTTCGATCGCATTGCCGACTATTTCAGGTTTAGAACTAACTTTCACGTTAGCAATTGCCACTATATTCAAGGGAATATTGCCCTTAGAATAGGCATTTTTAATCTCAATTCTGATCGGGGTTGTGGTGACATCCATACGTTTAACGGTTTCTAAAATTGGAATACGAATCGCCCGACCCCCCGATACTACTCGATAACCTGCATCTTGTCTATCTTTTGATTTGCGTTTCATCCCACTCAGGATGACTACTTCATTGGGTTTACAAATACACAAAAAAGAATTGATAAACCAAATCGCACCAATACCCAGAAATATCAATAAAGCAATGGGAACACTATTCAATAATAAATTGCCAGCACTATTGTTATTATTGTTGTCGTATTGATTGGGATTGATTTGGATGAGATAGGAATTATTTTGACTATTCATAGTTAGTTACCCTTTGGTTTAGAAGAAATTACAAATCGCCTCTGATATACTTTTCCGCAATGACTAAAACTTTATTGTCTGTGCAACTGAGAATAAATGCTTGATCCCCGACATTAAATTGTTCTTCCCCTTCTGTTATCGCTACTATATCGATCAGACTATCTCCGACATTAACTCGCACTTTTCCCTTGCTATTTTTATCGAAGGGGATTTGAACAACTCCGATTAAACCGATGAGAGAGTGATAATCGACGATACTATTTACCTGTTGGTTGCAGCGTCTTAACTTGACTAAAATCAGGAGTAGGATGGCTAAACCAATACCTACCCCTAAGGAAATTAAAACGATTGTGAGCAGTTGAGCATTCATAGTTTAGTTATTTACCGTTATGGTTGCCCCCAATCAAATTACCGTTAACTAATTTGAGACTTCGGCCATTTCAATCACGCGATCAGCATTATCTTTGACCAAAAAATTTAAAGGTTTATTGCGACGAACCTTATACTTTAAGCGTCGTGATTCCACCCGCATCAGAATTTGTTCTAAACAATCGTGATCAAAACAAACGTGACGATGACGATCCTTATAACCTGCGGTTGCCCCACTAACGATGTGCAGTTGGGTATTTTTCTTTAACTGATACCATAAACCCTGGGGTTGATCTCCCAAAGAAGTGTTGGCAGTAGTCACAACCGGATTACTAGACATATAAAATGGGTCAATCATATTATTGCCCATCGTCTGCTCATAATTGTAATAGTAATGGAGGGGGACATCGGCCGTGGGCAAATTTAAAAGTCCTTCATAAAATTGTCGGGCTGTCTCCAAATCTGTCACCATGATTGTATGAACTTTTGGGGCGCTAGTTAGAAACATCCACATGGCTAAAGCATAAGCGGCCAGGAGCATAACCATAATCCCCTGGGTGGACAGGAGAGTATCAAGGGGTAGGAAAGCGCCGAAGAAAAGATGATTTATCAACACTGATGTGATCCTATTGCCTAAGAATTTCTATCATTCCCTAATTATAATCATGGCGCTGAAACTTAAGTTAACGGGGTGGGGAGTGACTAAGTTCCGTACATTTGTATTAAAATGCTCCCTACCCAGTTTAAATACAGTACAATTTACCTCAAATTCTCCCCATGGGATGAATAAGTAGCTGGTTATAATTAAATTAAAAATGGATTTTAGGTTCGATCCCCCCTTAGTACTAGGGTTGATTCATAGTAGGGTTGATTCATGAATCAACCCTACCCTATAGTCCCCCCTTGATAAGGGTGGTGTCTGATAATTTTTAACGCCTACCTACTTAAATGATGAGATGATGACATTG
>NZ_JASJFG010000082.1:0-1533 GCF_030065375.1 Microcystis sp. M49636_WE2
ATCGGCCGGAGACAGCGCCCCAGTAGCGACTTGATAGAGGAGGGGCTGAAAAAGATGGAAATTTCGCTTATCGATGAGGGTAACATGAACGGGGGCGTTTTTTAGGGCTTTGGCCGTGTATAAACCCGCAAATCCGCCGCCTATGATAACAACTCTTGGCTGTTTTTCAGTCATTGCTTAACAATAATTCATAAATTTTCCCTAGTGTAGTCCGGATTGTCACAATTTAGCGGTGACAAGCGTTACCGAAAACAGCAGTCTTTAACCTAGAAAAAATATAAATCAGCGCTTTTTTGGCCAGCGCGGAAGGCAAAACCAAAAAAGTACAGGGACTCTGATCTGCTCGAAAAACTTGAAAAGACCGCTACGCCGTTTTACCTAAGTTTATGACCTGGGTTAACCAGGTGGGAACTTATATTCCGCGTTTCTGTTTCCGAGTACAAGCTCGGTTTACTACCACACGAATTGGTTATTCGCTCCCTTATCACAATCAAGCATAGATCAAAAAACTTGAAAGGCAGTCACCAACGTAGAAGCCTGATTTGGTTTTATCGTAGCATTTTTTTTTCTCAGAGGCAAGAGGAGAATTATGAATTATGAATTGGGGTGTGGGGTGTGGGGTGTGGGGTGTGGGGTGTGGGGTGTGGGGTGTGGGGTGTGGGGAATTATGAATTATGAATTATGAATTGGGGAAGTGGGGTGTGGGGAGGATAAATGAAATGATCTCCTGTCTCCTGTCTCCTGAATACTGACTTCTAACACCTAACACCTGATCTTGTTTGCTCTGTGAAAATCTGGGACTACAATAGAGAAAAGTGACAATTTTTGCCAGAGTGATTACCGAGGACTAATAAAGAATGACGGCTATCCTAGGGAAACCTGCCACGCTTAACACTCCGATTCTGCACCGTCTTGCCAATGGTTTAACGATTATTGCCGAAAGTCAACCGGTAGAAGCGGTTAATCTCAATGTCTGGCTGCAGGTCGGCTCGGCCTTAGAATCGGATCAGATCAATGGCATGGCTCATTTTCTCGAACACATGGTTTTTAAGGGAACCCCTAACTTAGACAGTGGCGAATTTGAACGGGCGATCGAATCGAGGGGAGCGGTGACTAATGCCGCTACTAGCCAAGAATACACCCATTATTACATTACCACTGCCCCGCAGGACTTCGCCCATCTGGCCCCGCTGCAGCTAGAAGTGGTTTTAGAAGCTTTAATTCCCGATGAAGCTTTTGAACGGGAAAGACAGGTTATTTTAGAAGAAATTCGTCGTTCTCAGGATAATCCCCGTCGTCGCACTTTTTATCGCACCATGGAGACTTGTTTTCAAGTTTTACCCTATCGTCGTCCGGTGTTGGGTCCGACGGCAGTGATTGAAAATCTTACTCCTCAACAAATGCGCGATTTTCATCGGACTTGGTATCGTCCCGAATGGATGACGGTGGCGGTGGTGGGTAATTTGCCTGTAGATGATTTAATGGCTATTGTGAGCGATTCTTTAGATACTTTAGGCAGTAAGGGCAATTCTG
>NZ_JASJFG010000258.1:0-3556 GCF_030065375.1 Microcystis sp. M49636_WE2
CGAGTTTAACTTTTTCTTGTTTGTAGGTGTCGGTGGATTTCAGAAAACGACGCAGGAGGCGATCGCGAACGGTGTAGGCAAGGGCGACATAGTAATTGTAGGGACTGGCATTAGTGCGGTTAACCCCTTGCAAATAAAACAGATTGTCCAGAAAAGCCCGTTTTAGGGTTTCGGGACTCATGCCCGTGCGATCATCTTCGACTAAAGTGGGGCATTGAAGTGCTTCAGTCCCATCAGCTAGGGTGTAGGTTGTCTCCATCGGTTTTTGTTGTCCATATATTCGGGAGTCGATCGCCGATCAGATTCTGATGACGATATCCTTTATAGTTTACTTGTTACCTTTTGGAGAGACTCAGACATTTAGATTTCTATTGGTTTTGAGCGTATCTGCGATCGCAATTGCCGATAAAAAAAGGGTGAACCCTGTTCACCCTCCGACAATTATTCACAAAAAAAGCTTAATAGCGTTTTTTTCTGTCACCACCACCACCATTGAAGGGCGCACGCTCTGTGCGCTCTTCACGCTCGCGGGCCTGGTTAACTTTAATTGCTCGTCCCATCCAGTCAGCACCATCCAGTGCCTCAATCGCAGCGGCTTCCTCGGCTTTACTTTCCATTTCCACGAAGGCGAAACCGCGTTTGCGCTGTGTATCGCGATCCACGGGAATATGAACCCTTTTAACCTTGCCGTACTCTGCAAAGACGTCGACCAGATCTTCTTGGGAAATCTCGTAAGAGAGATTACCAACAAAAATAGACATAATACTTGAATCCTCGATCAATACTCGAAACGGTGTGGAGACACAAAATTCAGGGAGAAGCCGAACAATACTAAAGTAAAAGACTTACCGAATTAATACTGAAAACGAACTTGAACACTAATCTTGACTCTCCCTCCGATCATAACACGAAAAGACTAGAGTTAATGTTAACTTTTATTCTCCGGGAGAAGAGACTGTTTTGGCCATCGGCCGCTACTCCCTCAACCGCCAGCTTTTTTCTCCCGACGAAATAACCAAATCATCAGGGCCACCACCCCGATTTGTAGGGCAAAATTGGGTAAGGCGGTGGCTACGTCCCTACCTGCCGCTAATTGGGCTAGAAAAACCACCGCACCAATAAAACCAGAAGCACCTAAACCGAGATAGATAAACTGCCGCAGACCTCGGTAGGGATTAGCCGCTTCCTCTTTCAAGCGGGCGTATTTTTGGGGATCGAGTCGAGTGGATTTGCTCATAAAAAAATTTTTCTAGCTGTGTATCTATTGTCCGTGATATAATCGGGAATTGGCAATGTGCCGATGTAGCTCAGTGGTAGAGTAGTTGATTCGTAATCAATTGGTCGTGGGTTCAAATCCCATCATCGGCTTGGGGTTTTACCTCCCGGAAGTTGACTAAGAAATACCGAACTCCGGCTGAATAAATCCAAAAAGCTTGTTGGATAAGACTTTTAGACTTTTTGGCCATCCAAAAGTGCCGGACCCTGTATTGATCGGAATGGGCAAAACCCCACACCCTACACCCCGCACCCTACACCCTGCTCCCAACAACCAACTTTTCCAGCAAACCCTAGTTACTGAAGAAAAGGTTGAATAATTTCTGCGATCGCTTGACGTTGGCAATCGTCATATCCCCAGCGCTCTAGAAAGGCTTGATATTCTCCTTGTTCCCTGTTTAAACTGGTGGCTAATTGTTGTAATTTTTCCCCCAGTTCTGGCGATAATAACTGCTTAATTAGTTGACCAGTTTTTTCCTGGACTCTCTCAGAACCTCGGGCGTTTTCTTCATCTCCTTGCTTGCGATGATAGATAACCATTGCCGTGGACATAGCCAGATTTTTGACTAATAATTCATTCACTAATATCGGGGAAGTTTTTAAAGCAGTGATTACTTCTAAACTAGGATATTCCGTATAGGATAAATCGCTGGTTAAGTAAGTGACAAAAAATCCTCTGGCTCCATTTTCTGTCGAGACTAACTCAGTAAGTTTTTGAGTGATTGTGTTGGCATCTAAAAACTCAATTTGAGTTAGTAAATCTTGAGTTTGTTGGATAGCATTTTCAAAGCTTATACTCATACCCATACCTGGCCTTCTCTGAAGTTTAAAAGAAAAATACTAAGCATCTAAAACATTTAACCAATTAGTTAAATCCTCCACTGTCGAAAAATCAAATAAAGCTTCCCCCGCTCGTTCCAGATCATCAATATTCAAGGTCATAATCCGACTCTCTATATCCACATCAATAGCTCCTAACTTACGTTTAATCAGACGGACAATTAGATTTCTTTCTCTTGCTAAACCCTGTTCTAAACCCTGTTCTAAACCCTGTTCTAAACCCTGTTCTAAACCCTGTTCTAAACCGCGACGCATCCAACTGGTGGTAATCTGCATAACTCCCTCCTGTTCGGGTTGAATAAATGTGCTAATCTCCTGTTGAAATTCTATCTCCTCGGACGAGTTGAGATTGAGATAGGTATCGACAAAACCTGAAATCAATTGCATTCTAGCGGCATCTAATCTTAATGTTACCAATAATCTTAGACATTGTGCCTTAACTTTTGCCCTATCCCGAGGGGCAATTTTCATCTTGGCCATCAAAGCGGCGGCGACGGGATTAGCTTGATTGAGAAAATCTCGCCAATGCAAGCGATTTAACTGGACAACTTGATAGTTAAATTCTAACACTTTTAAGTCAGGAAAATCAATTTTGTATTGACGAATTGCTTCTTTTTGTGGACGCTCATAGGAAAATATGACAATCGGATAAACTGGTAAGGCAAATTTTTGATGCAGACGAGCGAAATAATTAAACATTCGCCGATTAAATTCCGGTTGAGAGCTAGACTGTGCTTCTAGATGAATTAAGAAAAATGATGATTGTCCCCGAAATTGAACTTGGGCGACTAAATCACTTTCATACTTTTCTCCTTCCGTGACATCGGTAAAGACTTCTTTGTCTAAAAATGTGATCTGATTAGGCTCTAAATAATTAATAACCGCGGGGAAAAACAACTGAATAAATTCAACAAAAAAAGTCGAAATTAATTCCTTAAATAAACGATCATGGTCAATAATATTATTCATACATAAGTAGTTATCCTAATGGTGAGGTAGAAAGTTTTCCTTTTGGGGAGTCGGTCGCCGGCCGTCGATATCAAAATTAGGTTACACTTCATCTTGAGGATAAAGGCGGTCAATTACTCGTTAAGACTACACCAGAACAGGGAGCTGCGGAGAAGAAGTCCGAGCATTTGTACTAAAATATCTAATAGACGGCTAACTGCTATATTTTCTGTTGACATCCTCACCGCCGTAAACGGACGGCGATTCCCAAACCTCACGATTTAGGTTTCTGCTTCTTTCCCATTCGGGGTTCCGCACCTGCCGCCCCAGTTTTACTCTGTTCTGGTCTTATGGTCGCTCTACAGACTGACACCGCAAGCCCTGCGGCCAAAATATTTTTACTAGCGTTAATATCTCGGTCATGGTGTGTCCCACAGTCTGGACAATCCCACTCTCGAACATTTAACGGTATTTTCTCGGCAATATGCCCACA
>NZ_JASJFG010001032.1:0-2121 GCF_030065375.1 Microcystis sp. M49636_WE2
CCGATCAGAAAAAAACTTATAGAAAAAGAATAGAAAATTCTTCTTTGGGATTGAGGAGTTATAAATCTGAAGTGGTAGAATCCGATGAATTAAAACCTTTTGATAATGCTCAAGTTGGCGATTTAGTCAAACCTATTTAGATCTATCGATGGAACAACCAATATTAGAATACTTTTTATCTCTTAAATATCCGATTTCAATTTATCCCGAAGAAGAAGGCGGATACACGGCGTTAATTCCCGATTTACCCGGATGTATGACTCATAGTAAAACTTTAGAGGAAGGGATTATTCATATTGAAGAAGCGAGCGAATTTGGATAGAGACAGTTTATTTTAGTGATAAAAAAGATATTCCCATGTTTTCTAAAAGATAAAAAAATATCCCCGTAAATTGTTGCGGCGATGCGATTTTTTAAGCATTATTGACCTTCTGACCTCTAAGATCCGAAAATAAACAGAGACGACCCAAACCCATGATTGCTGGTGAGAAGGTCTCTTGGTTGGGGGCTTCTAGATGGCAGCCAGCAAATTCTTGCTGAATTTCTGTTAAGAAATAGGGCCAAATAGTCAAGAAAAAATTACCGCTAAAAATTATTCGATCGATATCTTTAAGACTTTTTTGCTGTTTTTCTAACAAATCATTAACTTTCTGTTTTAAATTATCTAGATATGGTGCAATCACCTTCTTATTTAAGTCCCTGCGACTGACAGTCCAAGTATGACCGGCTAGAGAGGAGGTAAATTCGATTTCTTCTTGGAGGATTAATTTGGTTAATCTAGCGGCTGCCAGTAAAGATTTTTTTAAGGGATTAGTATCGGTGAGATCGGCGAGGGAAAGCGGCAAAAAAGAACGCCAGAGAGGATAAATTAACTGAGAGAGTATGGCCTGTTCATAGGTGTTTTCCCCGTAGTTAAAATGGCTCAGAGCGATCGCTTGACGGGATAAAGAGCAAGTTTGCGGTGGGACTTCCAGCAGCGCTAAAGTGGTAGTCTCTCGTTTACCTTCGATAACAAGTAGGGTTTGGGGTTGAGGTTGGTCGCTAGTGGGAATATAGGCCAGAGCAGTAGCGATCGCTGTTTCTAAACTAGATAGGCAATCGGGGGGTATTAGTTGCGCTCTGAGAAGGGCTTTTTTTAGGTCATCCGTGGGGGTTTCCCCGTCATCGGTAATAATGATAGCTTCTAATCGCTCTAAGGCTTCCCAGAGCCAAGAATCGGTGCTAAAATCCCGATTAGATAGCCAGCTAATTAGATATTCTTCCACCTGATGGCAGGGTAAGAGATCGCTTGTTCCCGTTGCCAGACTCCAAGAAAGAGGATAAAAATCAATCAGTCCTTGGCTTTCCCGAAAAAAGACGATTTTCACCCCTGGTGGTTGTACCTCCATTCCCAGGGACCAACGGGCAACTTCAGGGGTTCGAGCGGGGGATAATAAAGGAAAAAGAAGCGCTTTGGCCGATTCTAAATGTTGACGAGTGGCGATAATTGTCTCGGAAGTAACTTCTTGCGGGTTAACTAGAGAGGAAATCACCTTGGCAAGAATCCGATCGATCTCGGTCAGTAGGGAGGAAAAATCCTGTTTATCGGTCACTAGATAATTAAAAATACCCACAACTGTCTATTGTAGAATCACCCACTTAAAACGAACAAAATTTAAATATTAAACCATGGAAGAAAAACGCTATCCTGCGGAAAAATCAGCAGAGATTCAAAAATTATTAGATACAGCCACTTTATTGGTCGGTTTGCCCCCTGAAACCCTCGATCAAGTTACTTTTCATGCTGTCACCCGCACTCATCCTGCTAATCGGGCGATTTTATTAGAAAATGATTGGGGTGGTTCGGTTTACTTTATTCTGGATGGTTGGGTGAAAATTCGTACTTACGATATGTCGGGTAAAGAAGTCACCTTAAATATCGTCGGTAAAGGGGAAATACTCGGAGAAATGGCCGCTTTAGAAGAATCTCCCCGTTCCACTGATGCTATCACCTTAACCACGGCCACAATTAGCAGTATTCCCGCCCAAGATTTTGTTAATCTGCTCAAATCGGAGCCTTTAGCGGGAATTCGTCTTTCTCAGTTAATGGCCAAGCGTTTGCGTCAAGTTAACCGGCGTTTA
>NZ_JASJFG010000203.1:0-2157 GCF_030065375.1 Microcystis sp. M49636_WE2
ACCAACTTATCCGGATTTAAGATTTTAGCTGTCTCTCCCATGAAGTGAACCCCCGCAAATACGATTACATCTGCTGGCGTTTGGGCAGCCTGCTGGGATAAACCTAGAGAATCACCAATATAATCAGCTATATCCTGTATGTCAGAATTTTGATAGTAGTGAGCCAAAATAACGGCGTTTAATTCCCTTTTAAGCTCTTTAATTGCCGTAAATAGGTCATCAGGTAAGCTCGATCGATTTGCGGGTTGAACAGTTGTGAACACGGTGAGATTTATGGTTATTTTTACCAAATACTAAACAAGTCTCTACATCATAGCAAATTTTTCCAAGGAGAGACCACAAACAAAAAAAGCTTGATACAACAGCGCTCAAACGACTGACAACCAAGCCCCGATAATACCATTTTTCAAAAAGTATATAGCGTGTTCTATTCGCACGAGGTACATTATTGATGTTCAAAAGCTTAATCAGCAAAGGTTTAAATGTGCCGTACAGGTACGAGAACCGCTATAGTTTATTTTTGGGAAATCCCTAAACGCTGATATTCTATCTGGATACAAGCATCCATAATCACATTTAAACCCGCCTCGATCGCCCTTTTTTCCGCAACTGGGTGATAAATTTTCAATTGTGTCCAAAGGGTAGCAGCCTGAATAGCAATAGCTGACTCGACAATTTCAGGTAAATAATCAGGATGACGAAAAACGTTAACAATATCCACAGGTTCGGGGATAGCCTCTAGAGAAGGATAGCACCTTTGACCATCAATTTGCTTGACCATCGGATTGACAGGATAGACTCGATAACCCACCGCTTGCAGAAATTTGGCTACCTGATAGCTGGCGCGACTCGATTTCTCAGAATGCCCCACCACTGCGATAATTTTACTATTGCTGAAAATGGTTTTGAGCGCACCATCGTCTCCTTTAATATTCGGCATTGTCCCACCTATCTTAGAACAGAGTTTCGTTTCCCATAAAGATGAAGTGTAACCTAATTTGGTATCGACTTTTAACTGCAGCTTTAGCCCCTCTGGAGAACTGGCAGCAATGTTTAACTTTTATATCGGAAAAACAGTTAAGTAGGTAGGTGTTAAAAGTTGTCAGACACACCCCTTATCAAGGGGGGATTAAGGGGGGATCCCCCCGCCTATCGGCACCCCCCTTATTAAGGGGGGCAGGGGGGATCAGAGGCAAAATCTATCTTCTATTTAATTATAACTACTTACTTATTACCAATCCCAATCAATTCCTCGGTATCTGTAGGAAAATTTACCCGATGGTTGCCCCTAAATCCTCTGACTTTAGTTAGTACAAAACCTCATGAATTATCTTAGTATTATCATTCCGACTCTTAATGAGGAGTTAAGAATTGCAGCAACGTTAAAACAGATAGGTGAAGGAGTAGAAATTATTGTTGTCGATGGGGGAAGTACAGATAAAACCAGAGAAATAGCTGAAAAATTGGGAGCAAAAGTAATTATTTCACCGAGTAAAGGTCGTGCATTTCAGATGAATTTAGGAGCCAAAATAGCGAAAGGAGATATTTTGTTATTTCTACATGGAGATACTTTACTTTCCCAAAATTATCAAGAGCAAATTATCAATACTTTATCTCAATCTGGGATAGTAGCGGGGGCTTTTGAATTAAAAATTGATGGAGAGGAAAAAACCCTGCGTTTAGTGGAAAAATTAGTTAATTGGCGTTCTCACTGGTTTTCTCTTCCCTACGGAGATCAAGGAATATTTTTAAAAGCCTCAATATTGACCGATTTAGGGGGGTTTCCTGAGTTACCAATTATGGAAGATTTTGAATTAATACAAAGATTGAAAAAAAGGGGTAAAATAGCCATAGTTTCTACTGCGGTGATTACCTCGGCAAGACGTTGGCAAAAATTAGGAGTTGCCAAAACCACCTTAGTTAATCAATTAATAATTATTGGTTATTATCTAAAAATTCCGCCGCATTTGTTGAAAAATTTTTATCGTTTATGGTAATTAGGGAGAACTACCACTAGATTCTAATTACTTCTGGGAGTCTGTCGATAAAAATTTTTGTCTCCCGAAGTACCGATCGATAGGATAATTGATCATTGTAACATCTGCTCTGAGAATATGTCTCTCGATCGCCGTCAATTTCTTTATCTTTTAGGTGCTA
>NZ_JASJFG010000339.1:0-3909 GCF_030065375.1 Microcystis sp. M49636_WE2
ATAAATTCTCTCTAGCATTTTCTGGCTCTCGGGGTTTAGGTCTCTAATCAATCTCATTGTATTTTCCTGCTGCTTCGTTTTTTTATGTATTATACTTCTTAATTTTTTATTTGGGTAATTAATTTTGCATGACTACTTAAGACTCGCTTCCACAATTAAACTGGCTAATTCTAAAGATTCTCGCAAAGCCGCCGCGAGGAGGGGTTGTAGGGTGCTTTCCACTGGTTCATCAGGGAGGACAAAATCCGCTGGCAATTTCTCCCAGGTAATGGGGGGTAAAGTATCAGAGATGCGAGGTGCTAATGGGATTGTCATTTAGGCTCTCGTGTGATGGTGGTTATGGCGGTTTAGCTTGTGGCAGGATAGCACACAATTTGTAACCGTTCAGGGGGGGGTATGTCAAGCCGCCAGTGGCATTGACTAGGTTAAACCCACCTTATTTGGTAATTACTGGAAAAACTAGGGTTATCATTGTAGCACGGTGTTATGATTGAGCGGTGACAAATCGAGCCAGATTGCCACCGGAAAATCTTTTAATACAGTTATCCCTTGACTATTTGATTAATGATGAACAACCAACAAAATGGGGCTTTAAAAACCCAAAGTCAAGCAAATCTGCCAGTTTTTGCCCAACCGGCTTTTATCCCCTCCCCGACGCAAGAAGAAGAGGAACTGAACCTGCGTCAAGTCCTTTCTGTCATCAAGCATCGCTGGTGGGTAATCGCTGGCATCACCCTAGGGGTGACGGGTGCGATTGCTGCTTATACTTTCTTAAAAACCCCTATCTATCAAGGTAAATTCCTGCTGCTCATCGGTCAACCCATCGAGGAAAATAAAAGTTCTTCCAGACTGGCAGCCCAAGATATCCTACCTCAGTTAGGTGGTGAAGACATCGATTATGATACCCAAATCGCCGTTTTAACCAGTCCTCAACTTCTTAACCCCATCCTTAGTAAAATAACCCCTAAGTATCCCGACTTTACCTACAGTGATTTAATTAGTAAAACTGGCAAATCTGATCTCGAAATTAGTCAATTAAAAGAGACGAAAGTTTTAGAAATTTCCTATCGAGATGCGGAACCGGAAAAAATCAAGCTGGTTTTAGATAATTTAGCCCGTCATTACCTAAAATATAGTTCTCAGGAACGCAAGACCGAAATTAATCAAGGTTTGGATTTTGTTAACGCTCAATTGCCGGTGCTGCGGGAACGAGTTAATTCTCTACAAAAACAAATGCAGCAATTCCGGCAGCAATACAATTTCCTGGATCCCGATAAAGAGGCGACTCGTTTATCACAACAGTTAACCACTACTGAACAAGATTATCGGGCAGCCCAAGTTGCCCTTAACGAAATTAACTCTCGCTATCAAGCTTTACAGCAACAGGTGGGATTGGCCCCTAATCAAGCAATTATCGCTACTTATCTCAGTGAATCTCCCGGTTATCAAGATTTGCTCAAGCAGCTGCAGGAAGTAGAAGTGGAATTGGCCAAACAATCGGCAGTTTTCGCGAAAGATAGCCCGATAATCGCCACCCTAGAGGAAAAACGCGCTAATTTGCTGCCCCTACTGCAAAACGAGGCCCAGAGAACCCTAGGGGAAAAACTGCCCCAGACAGTGGGTAATTCCCCGGCTTTGGTATCTCAGAGCGCTTTGCGAGTAGAATTAACCCAACAATTGGTGGAAGCCGCTAACAGTCGCCAAACCCTAGAAATTAAGGTAGAATCCCTTGCCCAAGCCCTCGAACAACAGAAAGCCTCGGTCAAAAATCTTGCGGTTTTAGCCCGTCGCTATACGGATTTGCAGCGAGAGTTGGAAATCGCCACCACCAGCCTTAACCGTTTTCTGGATCAACAGCAAAAATTACAGCTACAGGTGGCACAACAAGTGGTGCCTTGGCAACTAATTTCCCCACCAGAGGTAGGGGAGGACTTCGTTTCTCCTAAACCTGTGCGAAATCTGGCTTTAGGGCTTATCGGTGGCCTTTTATTAGGACTGGGGGTGGCCTTTTTAGCCGAAAGATTAGACCCCGTTCATCATAGTGCAGATGAACTAAAAGAAGATACTAAACTACCCCTTTTAGGCGCAATTCCCTGGCAAAAAGACATCGGTAAGATCGAAAAAGTGATCACCGCCGCCCTACCCCAGTTAACAGTTGGCGATCGCAAAATTACTATCCCTAATACTAGCCCGAAATCAGCCAACGAAAACCCCTACTACTATAATTTCTCCCCCTTCTCGGAAGCTTTCCACACTCTTAACACCAATATTCGCCTCCTCGGTTCCGATTCCCCCCTCAAGTCCCTCGTGATTAGTTCTGTATCACCGGGAGATGGTAAAACCACCATATCAATAAATATCGCTAAGGCTGCCGCTAGTATGGGAAAAAGAGTCTTACTGGTGGATGCCGACCTGCGACGACCCCAAATTCACCTGCGACTTAATCTCGATAACGACCACGGACTCAGTAATGTCCTCGCCGAGGGTCTCGATTGGAACGAGGCAATTCAATCCCTACCCCGCTACGAGAATTTATCGATTCTTACCGCCGGTTCAATTCCCCCAGATCCAACCCGCTTGCTTTCTTCCCAGAGAATGCAGGAGATGATCTCGCAATTACAGCAAGACGACGTTTTCGATCTAATTATCTACGATCTACCACCGATCGCCGCTTTTGCCGATGGGAAAATTCTCGCCGCCATGGCCACTGGCCTAATTCTCGTCACTAAACTGGGCAAAACTGATCGCTTTGCGCTCAAAAATCTACTCGAAGATCTGAGATTATCCAACATTTCCGTGTTAGGTTTAGTGGCTAATAATGTTAGTCGGAAAGACCATAATTATGATTACTATGGCCATTACTACGGGAAAAGATAATTAAATTCAAGATAGATTTTGGCTTCGATCCCCCCCTAATCCCCCCTTAATAAGGGGGGTGCCGATCCCCCCTTAATCCCCCCTTAATAAGGGGGGTGCCGATCCCCCCTTAATCCCCCCTTAATAAGGGGGGTGCCGATCCCCCCTTATTCCCCCCTTAATAATGGGGGTGTCTGATGGTTTTTAACACCTAACTACTTAAATGCGGGTTTTAATCTGGTATCGCAATGATCTGCGGATTCACGATCACGAGGCAATTTATCGAGCCATTCAAGAACAATTAGAGATAATTCCCTTTTATTGTTTTGATGAGCGTCAATTTGGTCTTACTTCCTACGGGTTCCCAAAAACTGGCAAGTTCCGAGCTAAATTTTTATTAGAAAGCGTAGCAGATTTGCGACAATCTCTGGAAAATTTAGGCGGTAATTTAATTATCCGACGGGGAAAACCAGAAGAACTTATCCCGCAATTAGTTCAAGAATTGCAGATAGCCAAGGTTTATTATCATCAAGAGGTAACAGCAGAGGAATTAGCGGTAGAAAAAGCGGTAAATCAGGCTTTATCTGGGTTTCCCGTGCAGATAAAAACTTTTTGGACAGCCACTTTATACCATCCTGATGATTTACCTTTTACCCTTAATCAACTGCCGGAATTATTTACTAATTTTCGTAAACAAGTAGAACGTCATTGGGAAATAAGAACAACTTATCCCACGCCGAAAAAGTTGACAAAATTACCTAAAATAGATTTTGGAAACCTTCCTAGTTTAAACGATTTAGGCTTAACAGAACTAATTCTAGACTGGCGAGGTGTTTTGTCGTTTCAAGGGGGTGAAATGGCAGGAAAATCACGGGTTAAGGAATATATTTGGGATAGTGATTCCTTAAAAACCTATAAAGAAACCCGCAATGAAATGTTAGGGACTAATTATTCCTCAAAATTCTCAGCTTGGTTAAGTTTTGGCTGTCTTTCCCCCCGTTATATCTATGAGGAAGTACAAAAATATGAGCAAACAAGAGTAAAAAATGACTC
>NZ_JASJFG010000506.1:0-1079 GCF_030065375.1 Microcystis sp. M49636_WE2
GTAGCAGATATTTTTGATTATCTAGGAGGAGGGATGACTATTGAAGAAATATTAGATGATTTCCCCGATCTTACCTTAGAAGATATACAAGCCTGTTTTGCATTTGCCGCCGAGCGGGATCGTCGTTTAATGGTTATTCCCTATGAAACTGCTATTTGACGAAAACTTATCACCTAAACTACCTCTGTTACTGGTATCACATTTTCCCGATAGCGCTCATGTTAGAGATTGTAGCCTAAAAGGGTTTCCCGATCAAAGGATTTGGGAATATGCGCGTATCAATGGATTTATAATTGTCTCGAAAGATGCTGATTTTTATCAACGGAGTTTGTTGTATGGCCAACCTCCAAAGTTCATCTGGTTGAGGATTGGAAATTGTACCACTTATCATCTAATCAGTCTTATTTTAAAACATAAACAAGCTATTAAGAGATTTAGCGATAATTCTACCGAGTCAGTTTTAGTAATTGCATAATCATATATTATCCTAAGTGATCGCTTTTCTGATCGGGTGCATTAACAAAGTATAATGCACTTTATTTATTGTTTATTGATGAAATGATCCAAAGACGTTAATTTAAAAGATTGAGGTCAGGGGAGTTTGTTCGGTTGGTCTTGTGTTAAGATTAAGCTAGAGTAAATTCTAATCTCCGATTAAAATTTCAACGGAACAATCACCATGAACTTTTATACCGTTATTCTGAGAAAAAGTGCAGATTATTGGGTCTCATTATGTCTTGAAAATGGATTAGTTGGACAAGGAGAAACTCAGGAAAAAGCTATTGAGAAACTAAAAGAAGCGATTGAATCTTTTTGGGAGATTTATCGTGATCAAGCCAATATCTATACCAGTCCTATTCCTATAGACGAACTTCATGAATTTTTAACTGTGGGAGATTCTGAAACTCCCGAAACTTACGAACTCAGAAAAGTTTATGCCAGCAATTCTCATTTTGAAAACAAAAGAAGATAAAGTTCTCTATGTGAACAAGAGAACTTCTGTCTAATTATCATTTTTTTTCAAGATAATCATCATAATTAGCTTCAAGAGACAGTTTTAAAATATCTGCCCATAAAAA
>NZ_JASJFG010001038.1:0-7634 GCF_030065375.1 Microcystis sp. M49636_WE2
AGGTTGTACTCACGGGTATTCCCCAAGTGGTGAGAATTAAAATTGCTAGGGGAGGAACGATATAAATCCAAGTAAAAGTTTCTGGGAAGGGAATCATTTCTAGTCGATTATAGGCCACATCTCCCTGATTAATATACCAACCAGCGATAAAAATCGAGGCTAAGATTATACTGGAATACAGCCATAAAATCCACCAGGGACGTTCTTCATTGGCACTTAAAAAAGTACCTAAAGTCTGTAGGGAATCGTTGGCAACGATTGCATAAGCTGATAGAATAAAGCCAGCAATCATCAAAAAATTACTCATAGACAGTGGGAATTATAAATTATGAATTAAGTAGGTAGCTGTTAAAAGTTGTTAGACACCCCCCTTATCAAGGGGGGATTAAGGGGGGATCAGAGGCAAAATCTATCTTCAATTTAATTATAACTACTTACTTATCAATTATGAATTGGGGAGAATAAATAAAAATAATCTCCTGACAACTGGCTCCCGAAAACGAAAACTTCCTACCTACCTATTAATATAACCGCTATAACTCCTTAATTTTGCTTTAAAAAATCCCTCGCTAAATAGAAAGCAGCTAAACTACCAGAGACGGTAATTTCTTGGGGATTAATTTCCTGTAAAGGTCGAAGAATAACTTCAATTTCCTCGGTAACATCTAACTTTTGTTGACCGGTGGAAATAGCATTAAGAGCCAAAAAAATGTGAATTCTGTTAGTATCTTTAACGGGATTATCATACAAAACAGCTAGAGGTATTAGAGAATCACTTTGATAACCAGTTTCCTCCTCGAATTCTCGACGCGCTGCCGCAGTAATATTATCTTCACCCGCATCTACTGCTCCGGCGGGAAATTCCAATAAAATTTCCTTAACTCCGTGACGATATTGACGAACAAAAACCAATTGATTATCCCCAGTAACTGGAACAACTAACACAATTTCAGGACGAATATTAACAAAATAATCGTCGATAACTTGTCCAGAGGACAACTTCACCACGTCTTGACGGACTTGACACCAACGATTATGAAAAACTAGCTCAGATTTAATAATTTGCCATTTTTTTAAATTAGTCATCGACAATCCTGTTATAATTGCAGTGAAATTACTAAACTTTTTTCGCAGATAATTATAAGTAAGTAGGTAGGCGTTAAAAATTATCAGACACTCCCGTTATTAAGGGTAGGGTTGATTCATGAATCAACCCTACCTTATCAAGGAGGGATCGAACCTAAAATCCATTTTTAATTTAATTATAACCAGCTACTTAAGTGCTTCTAATTAAATTGCAGATAGATTTTGCTTTCGATTCCCCCTGCTATGGTTACTCGGCTCTCCTGTATCTATATAATAGACAAAACTTATCCGTTAGGTATTACCTTAATAAATTGAAAAAGTACGTTAAGTAACACATCTTACCACAAAAGCCAGCCTGATGGTGATTTCAGAGGACATAGTAAGACCAATGGCTTTTCAGAAAACGAGCTATTTCTAGAAATTGTGCTGATGCTGTTTCGTTAAGACAAAATTAGTTTGGCAAAAGCGAAAAGCTCCCCAGGACGCACCCTAGAAAATCTCAAAAAAAAATCGACCCACCTAGCGGCGGGAAAAAGAGAAAAAGGGTAAAAAGGGTAAAAAGGGAAAAAGGGTTATAGAGTCCTCCCAGCACCGCACACCACCCGAAAACCGAAGTCGTCGTCGGTGAGGCCGCGGCGGTTGTAGTTGCTGCGGTAAGCAGAACGGCAGTTATTTGGATCGTAGTACCAAGAACCGCCCCGCCGTATGCGATAATCATTATCATTATTATTTATCCAAGCACTGCCATCCGTCGGCGCTCCGATATAGTTATCATGCCAATCGTCTTCGCACCATTCCCAAACATTGCCACTCATGTCATAGAGTCCCCAAGCATTGGGTTTTTTCTGTCCCACAGGATGAGTTTTACTCTGAGAATTTGCGATATACCAAGCGTAATCTCCTAACTGACTAGCATCATCACCGAAATAATAGCGAGTAGTAGTCCCCGCACGACAAGCATATTCCCATTCCGCTTCCGTCGGTAGGCCATAGGTTTTCCCGGTTATTTGACTCAATTTCTGACAAAAGGCTTGAGCATCATCCCAACTAACCTTTTCTACCGGATTTTGCGGATTGTTTTGAAAGTGAGAGGGATTGGTTCCCATTACCGCTTCATATTGTGCCTGAGTCACTGGATATTTCCCGATCGCAAAACTGTTGACTTTAACTTGGTGTGGAGGCTTTTCATAATCACTATCAGGAGAACCCATGAGAAATTGACCTGCTGGTAAGCTCACCATCTCCAGTGTTACTCGATTGGGTAGTTTTTCGGTAAATGGAGTAGGTGAAACAGGCTTTTTGACTGCTGCCGGTGCTGGTGGAGGTGACGGGGGAGAATTCCATCCCACAGGTTGTAAGGCATTTAAAACCTGTTGTGCTGTCCATCTTTGTTTTCTATCTTTTTGCAAACACCCTTCAATAATCTGTTTAAACTCTTTCGGTAAACTGGGGATTTGTAGCTCACAATTCATCACCTTTGCCATTAACTGGTGAATATCATTATTAAACTTATAGGGAAGTTGATTAGTCGTCATTTCGATTAACATAATACCCAATGACCACAGATCCCAAGCTGAGGAAATATCCCCCCTAAAGGCTTCGGGAGGCATATAAATAATTGTACCGCTATTGTGGACTGTTTGAGTGTGGCTTTTGTTATTTAAAGTTCTAATTAAGCCAAAATCTGCTAACTTGTATTGTTGATTAACCTTGAGGATATTACCCGGTTTTAAATCTCGATGGACTTTATTTTGTCCATGAAGATAATTTAAACCTTGGGCGACTTGAGCAGCAATATTTTTAATCTCACTTGATGATAAACCGCCTTTGGCAATGTGATTTTCTAGGCTACCCTGTGCCAATTCCATCACTAAATAAAGCATCTCCGTATTGAGAAAAGTAAATTCCCCCACCGAATAAGCCTTAATTAAATTAGAATGTTCTAACTTTCTGGCATTTGTTAATTCAATTAATTTATCATCGCTACTTTCGGGAATAACTTTAACAGCAACTTCTTGGACCGATGTATTTCTGACCATTTCACTAGCATGAAATACACCCCCAAAACCACCGGCACCGAGAAACTTATTAAGACGATAGGGGCCTATTTGTTGCCCTTCCAACATCTTCATCATTTGGTCTAGCATAATAATAACTCCTGAATTAATCAATTTTTACGTTGTGTAACTATCCTATTAAATGAGTGGTTATAATTATTAAATTGAAGATAGATTGTGCCTTTGATCCCCCCTTGATCCCCCCTTGATAAGGGGGGCGCAGATCCCCCCTTGATCCCCCCTTGATAAGGGGGGCGCAGATCCCCCCTTAATCCCCCCTTGATAAGGGGGGCGCAGATCCCCCCTTAATCCCCCCTTGATAAGGGGGGCGCCGATAGGCGGGAGGATATGAAAACTTTTAACACCTACCTACTTAGGTACTTATTAAAGTATAAGATAGATGTGCCTTTGATTGGGTGCATCTCATTTTTGTAAATCTACTAATTTGGAATTTTTCATGGGAAACTTTCTCCTAAAATTGGGCGTTACTTTCGGTTTTATCACTCAATCCAAGGAGCTTCTAGGTTCTGTGTGATAAGTTTAACTTACTCTATGATCGATCAATCTTTGTGTTCTTTGTGTCTTTGTGGTTCCTTCCACTCCCTCGCTAGGAGGAATGTATCTTAGAATACATTTTACCCACCAAACCTAAGAGATCCGAACAGCTTACTAAGAGCTAATTTCACGGCCGAGGTACTCAAGCTTATCTAGAACAGATTGAAGCAAAGATCGCCGCTGCTCGACGACAATATCTAAGTTAGCCAACATATACTTTACGTCTTTGTAGGCATTGTCCAGCAAGGCTAGTAATAATTCGCGATCGCCAGCGCTCTCTTTTTCTGATGGGGTGCGGGTCCGTTGGGGTAATAAGTCCGCCGGTGGAGAAGGAAGGGAGGGCGATCGCTCGGACTCTAGCTGTTGAATGGTTTGTTGTAAATTTTCAATCACCCCATACATTTCCATCGGGTCAAAAACCCTTAACAGACTGGTTTGTGTGACAATACCCAACCCCCGACCCCAGTTCCAAGAAACCACCAAACGCCCCACCCGCCGTTTTTGCATTTCCTGATGGGCCGTCCACAGGGAATCCTCGGGGCTGAGGAGAAATAAGGGCGTACTCATCACCGTCTGGGCCCTAGTTTTGTGCAGATCGATTTGAACTGCTTGAAACTGGACAAGATCTCGCTCTGTCACAATACCAACAGGGTAGTCATTGTCTTCGGAATTTCTCTGGGTGATCACCACACAACTGACACGATGTTCCGCCATTAACTGGGCCAATTGCAAGACTGTGGCGGTGAGTGGGGCCTGTACCACTTGACTGGTCATCACATCGGATACGCGACGAAACCGCAACAGATTGGCCGGACGCAATATCTGGCGAATACTTTCATGGGAAATCACCCCGATTAAGTGTCCTTGGTCATCGACAATCGGCAAATGGCGAATGCGGTAGCGCCGAAACAAAAACAGGGCAGCAAAAATGTCTTGAGCAGATTGCTGGGGCAACGTGATCAGGGGATGCACCATCACATCGGCAACGGTTGTCTCGGACAGGTTAATTCCTTGGGCGGTGAGTCGCACCACATCCCGTTCTGTCAAAATTCCTAATAACTCTTGCCCCTGCACCACCAGCAGACAGCTAACACGCGCTTCTCCGGCCGGAGGAGCTAGAGGAGATAGGTCATCGGTGAGCAAACACAGACGACTATGGGCCTGACCGATCATGGCGATCGCATCTGCCAGGGAAGTGGTTGGCGGCACCGTCAAGGGGTGGCGATTGATCGCCTTTTCCAGATCGGGGGCCCAACTCAGAGGTGTATCGAGGGACATCAGCACCATCCTGCAATCGCAAAGGCCAAGATAGACAGAACAGCCACTGGGCAAAGAACCCAGACTCTCAGAGTTGCCAAAACCCGTTCTAAAACTATCTCAAAGTGTAGCGTCATTTAACTTTTTCCTAAAAGATGTAACGTTTTGTTACAATTTTTATTAAACTCGTAAAGATTTTAGACCCACTTCGGTGTATCATAGAGGGATGTAACAGGTTAAAGCCTGAAACTTTTTATTTAGGGGTTATTCAGCCTCTAATGGTTTCAGGGGCGGCATCACCAGACGCTGGGGTGAGTACTTCCGGGTTCTGGTCGGCCTGAAGGGTTACTCCGGAAATTCTGGACACCTTTCCATAAAGTCGATCCAGCACCCGCTTTACGGAAATACGCTGCCATGGTAGACCGCGTTTGGTGGTGTAGCCCTGTTCATTAAGCCAATCGGCGATCTTCTGCAAGGATTTCCCTGATTTGTGATGACGGCGAATCAGTTCAATGACCCGGCACTCTTCCGGATCATCCACTAATTCCCCATCGATCGATCGTTGTCCAAAGGCAGGGGAGCCGTAGCCCGCATAACCACCGTTGCTTGCTTTTGCTTGTCTGCCTTGTTCTAGCCGCTCCCAGGCAGATAAATCGTTGGAAGGGGTCGCTGTCATAGGGTATCTAAATGCAACAACTTGCAAAACCATATTATCGCAACTTAACGTCGCAAATTTGTTTTGATTGGGGGCAGCCGATGACGACTTACAAATTAAAACCCGCGCATGAGCAGGGACTAGATGTCACCATCGATGTCTGGGACAACCAAACTATAGACGATACCCCCGGGAGGCGGACAAAGTTAAAGGGTCAAAGGCCAAGCATTTTTAGATGAGGAGCGGTTCAAAGCTGAATTTATATTGTAAAACGCAGCGATCAGAGAATTTGTACTAAGTTACACAGCATCAATCTGGAGATATAAACATGGGTACGGCTACATTTATTCAAGATGAAACTGAATTTGATTCCCTCTTAAAGAGTGAATCTCTGTTGGTGGTAGATTGCACGGCAACCTGGTGTGGACCTTGCAAACTGGTGGCTCCGTTGATCGATCGATTGGCTGATGACTATCGCGATCGCGCCAAAGTCTTCAAACTTGACCTGGACAGTAACAAACCCGTGGCCAAACGCTTTGAAATTAAAAGTATTCCGGCTGTCATGGTATTTAAACAGGGGAAATTGATAGAAACATTAGTTGGGGTTAAACCCTATGAAGAATTTACGGCAGCCGTAGAACGACAATTATAGTCTTCCACTGTGAACAAACACTCTGGGCAAACGTCCGAAGTTGACCCTTTCCTTCTCACACCACTATTTAATTTTGAGGTATGGCGATGAACAAGCTTATAGAAATCCGGTGTCCCAACTGTGGCAGCGTAGCTCAACGGCTCTTGAGCGATCGCCTGCCCGCAGGATATAAGTGTCCGGCCCGGCAAGTTGCTCAGACGGAATGCCCAGTGTGTGATTATTTCATCGCCATGTGTTGGCAAAATGGCGCTGTGCTGGAGGCCTATGCTCCAGGCACTCAGGGGAACACAGCCGCCGCCACCCCGTCCCAAACCCAACCAGCGATCGCCCATTGGTCTTTGTCATCTGTGTTCAAAGTGGCACTCAGCCCACAAGAGTCTAGGAAATTGCTATCGGGCCAACCCTAGTCAACTTTTGCGTTTATACCAGTTCTTTAATTTAACAACACCATCCAACTCCTATGCTGCAAGCTCAAGAAATTATGACCCAAAACGTTGTCACCATTCGTGGTTCGGCAACGGTTGCCGATGCCGTGAAATTGATGAAAGAAAAACAACTGCGGGGGTTGATTGTCGAACCGCGCCATGAACAGGACCCCTATGGAATTGTCACCGAAACCGACATCGTTTACAAAGTGGCGGCCTTTGGCCACGATCCTAAAACTATGCGGGTCTATGAAATTATGGCCAAGCCCTGTGTGGTGGTCAATCCCGAACTGGGGGTGGAATATGTAGCCCGGTTATTTGCTCAAACCCGCATTCGCCGCGCACCAGTGATTCAGGGCAAAACTTTGCTGGGTATTATTTCTGTCAGTGATATTCTCTTCAAGAGCGATTTTGTTGAAAAGCCCAAGCGGTTGTTCATTGAAGATGAAATTGAAGCAGCCCGGGAAGACGCACGGGCAATTTGTGCGGCCAAGGGTGAAACCTCTCCCGATTGCGCTGCGGCCTGGGATGTGGTTGAGGAACTCCAAGCGGAAGCCTCCCATCAACGGGTCAAAAAACAGGGGACTAACTCACTTCAGTCCTACTGCGAAGCCAATCCTGATGCCTTAGAGTGCCGCATTTATGAGGATTAAATCCTGGCGGGTTTTGGGAGAATCGATCGCCTTGAGGATCTCGCCGATCGGTTTCCCCGCGCGATCGAGTTCTTGATCTCCACCTTTTCGGATGGGAGATAGATCGAGCGCTTGCGCTTACCGAATTCGACTTGATCGGGGGTCTGTGGGTACTTAGAGTCTGCTGAATAAATCTAAAAACCTTGTTGGATAAGAATTTTAGACTTTTTTCCCATCAAAAAGTGCCAGACATTGGGGGGATCGGGGGGGAAATTTAGGCACTTTTTCCCTGAAAATTAGGTAATTGACCCTCTG
>NZ_JASJFG010000923.1:0-1009 GCF_030065375.1 Microcystis sp. M49636_WE2
GGCAGCTGGTAAATAATCTTGAATCATTACCGGTTCTTGTCCCCATTTTGTGCTAATTTCAATCATTGAATTGAGATTGCGATCTTCGGGACTAAGAAATAAAATTCCCTCCCCTGCTTTGCCCCCCAAAGGTTTCATAACTGCCGCCCCTTTTTGGTTGACAAATTCCCTAATTGTCGCTTTATCTTGGGAAACAATTGTGGCGGGCATTACCTGAGCAAAGTGAATAGTATATAACTTTTCGTTGGCATGGCGTAAACCCCTAGTTGAGTTAATTACTTGGGTTTTTTGGGGGTCGATCAGGTCTAATAAATAGGTGGCATAAAGATAGGCAATCGTCACGGGTGGGTCTTTTCGCATCCAGACAAAATCGAAGTTTTCTAGGCAGGTAAAAACTGTCTCTTGTCTTTGATACCATTGAGATACAGCCACCCAATGATTATCTTTTAACTCCACGGGAACCAGTTCAATTTTAGTTAGTTTTGCCCAAGCTTTTCCCGCAATCGCACTGAGATCAGTGATGGAAGTCATCCAGACTTCATGGCCTAATAATTGGGACGCTTCCATGATAGCTACACTGGTATCATGGCCCGGCTCTAAATACTCGATCGGATCGATAATAAAGGCTAGTTTCATTAATAGTTTTTATCCTTAATTCTGCAACAGGGGAGCCAAACCACCACTTCTATCTAAAGCATAGATGTCATCGCAGCCCCCGATGTGTTGATCGTTTATAAAAATTTGTGGTACACTTGTACGACCATTGGCTCGATCGGACATTTTGGCTCGCGCTCTTTCATCACCATCGATACAATATTCGGTAAACTCCACCCCTTTTTTCTTGAGTAATGCTTTAGCGCGGATACAGAAAGGACAGGAACTCCAAGTATAGATCTCAACATTAGCGGCCATAAAATTTATCTCCCTTCTTTACATATCTTAAATTTTAGCCGATAACCGAGCAGTGATCTTCCTTCAGGTCAGAAAACGCCAATTAGGGCGATTCCAC
>NZ_JASJFG010000436.1:0-1626 GCF_030065375.1 Microcystis sp. M49636_WE2
AGCCATGGCTTTGGTGAAAAAAGCAGCCATAGAAAGAATTTTCGGTTTCGAGATTTTAACCGCTCCTTTTGTCGTCGCTCATCTACAATTAGGTTTATTCCTGCAAAGTTTGGGTGTACCTTTAATAGAAGATAGTGAACGAGTCGGGATTTATCTCACTAATGCTTTAACTGGTTGGCAACCTCCCGATGAGGAAAGTAAACAGAAAATTCAACAGCTACAATTAAGTTTTCCGGAGTTAAATAAGGAACGAGAAGCAGCTGATGAAGTTAAGCGCGGTAAACCGATTTTAGTTATTCTCGGTAATCCTCCCTACAATGCTTTTGCTGGAACCAGTCCCGCAGAAGAAGCGGGTTTAGTGGAAGTGTATAAACAGGGTTTAATCTCCGATTGGGGGATTAAAAAGTTTAATTTGGATGAGTTATATGTGCGCTTTTTTCGTTTAGCAGAAAGATGTATTTCAGAAAATGCCGGTAAAGGAGTTGTTTGTTATATTTCTAATTTTTCCTATCTCGGTGATCCTTCTTTTGTGGTGATGCGGCAAAGATTTTTACAAGAATTTGATCGTCTTTGGTTTGATTGTCTCAATGGGGATAGTCGCGAAACGGGAAAGTTAACCCCTGAAGGTAATCCAGATCCTAGTGTTTTTTCTACTCAATACAATAAGGAAGGGATTCGAGTCGGGACAACTATCGGACTAATGGTAAGAAAGGAAGTAAGGAATAAAAATGTTGATGTCTATTTTCGCCATTTCTGGGGAGTTGCTAAACGAGAACAGTTATTAGATAGTTTAAATAATCAAGATTTTGATGCTTTGTATCAAGTCTCTAACCCAGAACAATCTAATCGTTATTCTTTCCGTCCCTCCGATGTTTCCTCTCACTATTTAGCATGGCCAAAGTTAACAGATTTATGTAAAATAATGCCTTTTAATGGACCAGTAGAAAGGAGAGGATTTGCACTTATCTCTGTTGAAAAGCAACTTTTATCAGAACGAATTAAAGCTTACTTTGATAATTCAATAGCTGACGAAGAAATTAAAAAGATTTATCCTTCTTTGATGATGAATGGCAACAGAATTATTGGCTCAGATGCAAGAAAAAAGATATTAGCACAATTTATTTTTAATGAAAATTGTATCGTAAAATATCCTTTTAAACCTTTCGATATTCGTTGGTGTTATCTAGAAAACTTGCGGCCTTTGTTTAGCGAACCTAGCCCAAAATTGCTAGAACAAAAAACTGATAATAATGCTTTTATTATCACTCGTGATACTGCGGATAAATCTCCAGAAGGTTCTCCATTTTATTTTTCTAAGTTAGTTTGTGACTATGATTGTATATCTGGCCACGCAAGACATTTTCCAATTTTACTTAAACCCGAAAGTAAGCAAAAAACACAAAAATATTCAAAGCAACTATTCAATACACAAGAATTTATCGACACCACTCTAACAGCCAATCTTTCAGAAAAATCTCGTCAATACTTAAATCAACTGGGTATTAATAATCTTGATGAAAATATCGAGAATGCCTCCTTAATTTGGCTGCACGCATTAGCGATTGGGTACTCTCCCTTGTATCTTCGGGAAAATGCCGACGGTATTCGTCAAGACTTCCCAAGGAT
>NZ_JASJFG010000681.1:0-3147 GCF_030065375.1 Microcystis sp. M49636_WE2
ACTGAAAGTCTTGCCGGTTGCCCCGATTCTGGGTGAGGCCATATGGCGCATTCATGAGGACAATTCCGTAAGTAATATGTTTAATTAGGGTCTGCTGAATAAATCTAAAAACCTTGCTGGATAAGACTTTTAGCCTTTTTTGAAATCCAAAAGTACCAGATATGGGAGTGATCAGGGGGAAATTCAGCTACTTTTTCCCTGAAAATTAGGTAATTGCCCCCCTCAAAATCGGTAAAACCCCACACCCCACACCCTACACCCTACACCCTGCCCCTAGGAAAAACTTTTTCAGCAGACCCTAAATAGATGGCCAAATCCCCCTAGTTTTAGGGGGAATTTTTATATTTATTTTCTTGACATTAATTCTGATTTGTGGCAGCGTCGGGGTTGTCAAGTCCTCCCAGACGATTAAAGGGCCAAAAACGCACCACGGCGCGACCGATTAAGTTTTCCCGGGGAACGAAGCCCCAAGCGTGGGAATCATAACTATTATTGCGATTATCGCCCAAAACCAGATATTGATCGGGGGGAACTGTCACCGGTCCGTAAGCATAATTAGGTTCTTCGGCGATATACTTTTCCGCTAAAACTTTACCGTTGACGTAAACTAGACCGTTTTTGACTTCCACCTTATCCCCCGGCAGTCCAATCACCCGTTTAATAAAAGCATCCTGAAAATTTTGAGCTTTGAGAGCGGCTGTCGGACTAAAAACCACTATATCACCCCGTTCTGGCTTCTGAAAATGATAGCTAACTTTCTCGATAATGAGGCGATCATTAATCTGGAGAGTGGGTTCCATGGAAGAAGAGGGAATATAACGGGCCTCGGCCACAAAAGTGCGGATACCAAAAGCCAAAATTCCAGCCGTGACAATGGTTTTAACTGCTTCTAGCCAAGGGTTTTCTTGGGGGACGGGAGGAGGAGAGGGTTTTTCGGATTTATGGTTCAAGCTTTCAGCCATAGAATTTTAACTTTTGAGAAGGATTAAGCTAATGCGCTCTTTAATGTTCTAGTTTAGTGATAGTAGCAGCGTAGATAATATTTTAAGACAATTTTCCCAACCAGATCACTGTTAATTTGTCAAGGCCGCATTCTGCTGCTGGAAGGGGAATTTCCTCGGGGGGTAGAAAAAGTAAGATTAGTCCCATTGCTGACGAGATCGAAACTCGTGCTAGTACCATCATGGACGCGAGGGGGCCTGACTTTGTTGCCTGGTGTTATTAGTCCACTGCATTTTCACCCACTGGGATGTTTACAAAAATTCCCGAATGATCGATTGGAAACTTGGATATTAATTTAGCAAAACGACTTGACTCAGATGTATATATATGTTTGCACAAATTCCCGAACGCTCAATGCACTATTTGCGATGGGTTGTGACCATCGCTTGGTTAATTCTGATATTTTCTCTATTTTTTGACCCGATTTCGGCAAAATTAACCGATACTAACAATCTTTCTAGTCCCCTGAGAGTGGATCCCGATCTGTGCATTAAAGTCCAGGGAGTTTGCCTACCCCAATCCTCCTATCAGTTAGGTGCGCCGATTTTTTGGGGAATAGTGGTTCCTAGTGGTGTTTTTATCCTATTAGTATTAGGTCACGAACTCTGGCGGCGTATCTGTCCTTTATCCTTTCTTTCTCAAATACCGCGTGCTTTGGGTAAACAGCGTCAGAAAAAACAGACCGATAAATCGGGAAAAGTCCGCTCTGAAATCTATAAAGTGCCGAAAAACTCTTGGTTAGCTCGGAATTATCTCTATCTACAATTCAGTCTGTTATTTTTGGGTTTATGCGGACGGATTCTCTTTTATAATTCCGATCGCTTATTCTTGGGTAGCTTTTTAACCTTTACTATTCTAGCGGCGATCTTTGTGGGTTATTGGTATGGGGGCAAATCTTGGTGTAACTATTTCTGTCCCATGAGTCCGGTTCAAAGGATTTACGGTGAACCGAGGGGTTTACTAAATAGTACCGCTCACGAAGACAGTCGCGGTGGGATTACTCAATCCATGTGTCGTATTGTCCATGAAGATGGTAGCGAACAAAGTGCCTGTGTTGCCTGTCAGAGTCCCTGTATCGATATCGATGCGGAAAGATCCTATTGGGATGGGATTAATAACAGCGATCGCCAATGGCTTTATTACGGTTATTTTGGCTTAGTTTTTGGCTATTTTATCTATTATTACCTTTATGCTGGCAATTGGGACTATTATTTCTCTGGAGCTTGGGCGCACGACGAAAATCAACTAGAATCCCTCTTTAAACCGGGTTTTTATCTTGCTGGTCAGGCAATTGCGATTCCGAGGTTGGTAGCTGTTCCCTTAACTTTGGCAATCTGCACTTTTTTGGGTTACTTTCTCGGTAAAAAAGTTGAAAATGCCTATAAAGTCTATAGAATCCGTAAAAAGTCGCCTTTAACTACGGAAATTATCCGTCATCGAGTCTTTACTGTCGGAACTTTTCTGATTTTCAATTTCTTCTTTATTTTCGGTGGTCGTCCTTTTATTAATCTTTTGCCAAAATTTTGGCATTATTTCGCTAGTATTTTAGCGGCTGTTTTGAGTAGTTTATGGTTATATCGCACTTGGATAAGGGATCCGAGTCGTTACCAACGGGAAGGACTAGCGGGAAGATTGCGTAAACAGTTGGGTAAACTGGGTCTCGATACGGCTAAATATCTCGATGGGCGATCGCTGGAAACTTTGGACGCAGATGAGGTGTATGTGTTGGCCAAGATACTGCCGGATTTCACCCACCAGAAGTGTTTAAAAGCCTATAAAGCCGTGTTAAAAGAGGCTTTGGAGGAGGGATATACTGACTTCGGCCACAGCCTCGAAATCCTAGAACAAATGCGCTTAGAGTTGACGATTACCGAGGCAGAACATCAGGCAATTCTAACAGAGTTGGGTGTGGAATCGGCCGAACTTCTCGATCCGGACAAGCAGTATAGTCGCGAGGATTGGTTACGTTTGCAGAGTTATCGCGATGCTTTGTTAGAAAGTCTCTTGGTGACTTGGAAAAAAGACCCCGATCGCCGGGTGGGGTCAGAATTGCTGGAAGTGTTAACCGGTAAGAGTTCCAGGGAGGCGATCAAGCATTTATTGACGGAATTGCCGGCCTCGGAAACGGAAACTGTCGAGTCTTTG
>NZ_JASJFG010000900.1:0-4758 GCF_030065375.1 Microcystis sp. M49636_WE2
ATTGATGCGATCGAATTGGGATTAAATCCGCTGCCCTTACTTTTAGGTCTGCCGCTGCCGGTTGATGTCAAGTTAATTAATCCCAGTATTTATCTCGATCAGGATAAAAATGGTCAATGGCTCGATAATTTAGAAAAAATAGCTAGTAACTTTGATCGGGAGGCACCCATTAGGTTAAATCTGGGTTTTCAGGTGGAGAAGGGAGCTATTACTATCCAACCCTATGCCCTGAAAAAACCGATAGAAATTAAGGCCGATGGTCAAGGAAGATTTATTGATAATCAAAGGCAGCCTCTCACCTACGATTTTAGCGCAGAAATCCTCAAAAGTCAAGTAAAAATTCAAGGAGAAACGGCGTTAAAAACGGGTGAAAGCCTAACTAATCTTCAGATCGACCGTTTAAACTTAAGTCAACTATTAACTTTAATTCCTAATCGCAATTTTCAATTAAATCAAGGACAAGTAAATGCTAATATTGCTCTCAATATTCCCAGTTGGGCAAAGCTAAATCAAAGTCAAGGTAATGGCAATTTTCAGGTGACGGAAGTAGCGGGAAAATTCCAACCCTTCCAGTATCCAATTAAGCTAACTACTAAGTTAAATTTACAGGGAGACAAAGTATTAGTTGAACAGGCGAGCGCAACTATTGGCAAGATTAAAACTGAGGTGAGAGGAGAAGTAAATTGGCAAACTGGTTATCATCTCAATGTCGCTCTAGAATCGGTGGATTTACAACAGCTTTTAAGAATTATTTATCTGCAATCACCTCTAGATTTACGGGGAGAAGCACGCTCTACTTTTCAAGTGACGGGAAAATTAGATCAACCTCTAATTAAAGGAACCGTTAGCAGCAGCAAACCGATTATTTTTGAGCAAATTCCTATTAAATCAATAACCAGTAATTTTCAAACAAATCTCAATAGTCTTAATTTAGATAAAATTAAAATTAAACCCGTCGCAGGTGGAGAAATTAAAGGGGAAGGAAAATTGCAGTTAAATATTCTGCAATCCCTGCAAAAAAATCAACCTCTTGACGGGACAAAAATGCCGATTAATTTGAATTTACAAGCGCATTTTCCCACGAGAAAAATCTTATCTCAATTCGCGACAATTCCCGCTAAAATTAATATAAATGATCTGCAAGCTAATATTAAAGCTAGGGGTAGTTTAGGACTGCCACAATTATTAATTAATTGGCAAATACCCACGGTTAATCAGTCAGGATTACTCAATGTTGCCGGGGAGGGTAAAGTATTTTTAGGGGGCAACAAAATAAATTTAACCGATACGGTCATTAAAACAAATGGCGGCAAACTACAGGTTAATGGTAATGGTGATTTTACCAGCAAATTAGTCCGGGCAAAAATCACGGGCAATAACTTTTTATTGACTCCTTTTGTGCCTCTTGTTTGTCAATATTTAGATAGTATTTGCCCCTACCTAGAAACCTTAGAACCCTTAAATTTAGAGACAGCTAATATTCAATTTAGTGGCAAAATTGACCAACTTAATATTAATACTTTAAACGGAATTGCTAACTTAGGAATTAGCGGTAAACAAGGCACAATTTTCGTCAATAGTCAAGTATTGCAAGGAAATATTCAGGCTAAAGCTGTCTTAGCGGGATTGCCGATTAATTCCCTATTGCCTAACTTATCAACCCAGGTTAAATTAATGCGATCACAGATTAATTTACAAGGTTATTTAGGGGAATTACTGAATAATAAAAATAATATTTTCAGCAGTTGGCAAGGTCAAGGTAATATGCAGTTATTAGTGGATAATAATCCTTTAATTGCCACAGCCAAACTGAATCGAGGTTTCCTGACAGGAACAGTCAACACCGGGGGAATTAGTCTCAATCCTCTAGTGGAAAATTTAACAGTTTCCGTCAGTTTAGGCAAGACAAAAATTAACTTTGCTGGCAGAATAAATTCTCTGATTAGCGGTACTTTAACGGATTTACAAACTTGGCGCGGACAAGGGGATATACAATTATTTGTCAATAGTCAATCCCTAAGAACGACAGCCCAACTGGAACAAGGTATTTTAAGCGGTATAGTTAATACGACTGGGATTAACTTAAATCCGTTTTTACCCAAGATAAATATTCCTGTTAGTCTAGGAAAAACCCAAGTCAATTTCACTGGTGCAATCAATAATTTACTAGCGGGAAAAATCCCTAATTTGTCCACCGTCAATGCTAGGGTAAATACTCGGTTGTTAGTGGATAATAATCCGATTAATACTGATATTCAGTTAAACAACGGGATTTTTAATATTCTCAGTAGTTTAGAGAATTTTCAGACTAATATTTCCATACCTTTGAATATTTACCAAACCAGTTTTCAAGCAACAGGAAATGCCCAAACTATTTTCGACTCCCTGCTAGAAAAACGACTCAACTTAAGCAGTATTAAAGCAGTTTTTAACTCTCGTATTAATGTGGCTAAAGGAGAAATTAAAGCTAAGGGACAACTGAATAATAATTTATGGCAAAGTGATATTATTGCCGCTAATCTTAATCCCGCTGCCGTACTAGGACAATTACCAGGAATAAAATCAATCTCGATTCCTCACTTAGATTTTAAGGCCAATTTAGCGGGAAACATTCAAGAAATTTGGCAGGGAGTAACACCGATTCAGGTTAACAATCTTTCGGCACAGTGGGGAGAAAATAGCTTTGATGTGCGCGGAAATATTCTTTTAGCTAATCTTACCAGTCAACCTGATATCGCTGAGGTTAACTTAAATCTACAGGCAAAAACTGACTTTTCTACTATACCCTTAGATCAGATTATATCGCTTTTACCGATCGATCCTCGTTTGAAACCCAGAGAATCGACACTGACAGGGTTCGGAGAATTTCAAGGAAAAATCACAGGAAAAAATCTCTTAACTGCGTGGCAAAAAGTGGGAAATATACAAATCAAAGGAGATATAAATTTAGCTAACTTTAGCATTAATGATCGACCCTTTGAACCTATCTTAAAAGGAAGTATGCAAGCAGGAATCGGTCAAAATATTAGTTTAAATCTGCGGGGAAATCAGGACATTATTGACCTAACTTTCGATCCTTGTCAACAAAATAATTGCCTGCTGCCCTATCTTCCCTTAGGGATAAATATTCGCCAAGCTTTTGGAAATAAAACTCCTTTTTTAGCAACAGCTAAACGAAGCGGAGAAAATTTAAATGTTCAGATTGCCGATTTTCCCCTAGAAATGCTGAAAATATCTCCCACGGCAGCCTACAATATTCCGGGGATTATTGCTGGACAAGTGAATGCTAATCTAGACATCAATTTATTTAACTTACAGGGTGAGGGACAACTAGAGATTAATCGACCTAGTTTAGGTAACTTAATCGGGGAAAAATTAACGGCAAATTTGGTTTATCGGGATTCCATAGTTCAACTGCAAGAAGGTAGTTTACAAGCGGGTGCAAGTCAATATAATCTGCAAGGTTTATTTAATTGGCAAACCCAAGCAATAGAAGCTAAACTGAGGGTAGATCAAGGTTATATTCAAGATTTATTATCAGTTGCTAGTATCTATGATTTAACCAGTTTAATCAACTTTTTCTCCTCAGAGAATAACCCAGCTATTCAACTTAGTCCCCTAGAAGTAGGTAATCCCGAAGCTTCCCTAGCACAACAGGTAAATTTGCGGGCAAAAATTGAAGAAATAATCCAGCAATTAGCAAGGGAAAGAGGGGTAGTCGGGATACCTTCTGAACTAGATTTTCGCGGCAGTTATCAAGCAAATATAGCCTTAACTGGGACTTTAAAAAATCCCGATCTTAGCGTAAAATTTCAGGGCAATAGATGGGAATGGCGCCCCCAAAGACCGACGGTAAATATTGTTAACCCTCTGGGAATTGTCACCACCGATACCCAATTAATTCCGATTGATGAAGTAACAATTAATCTTAACTTAAATCGTCAGTTGCTCAGGATAGAACCGATTAGATTAAAATCACGAGATTCTTCCGTATTTTTAGCGGGTGATTTTTCCCTAAAAAAAGTAGAGGGAACTTTTGCCGTGGAAAATCTTTCTCTCGATCTCTTGAGAAATTTTGTGCAGTTTCCCTTGGATGTATCCGGTAGTCTAAAAACTCAAGGACAAATTACAGGAACCTTATTAAATCCTCGTATTCAGGGTAACTTTGCCTTTATTGATGGTGCAATTAATGCCCAAAATATTAATCAAGATATAATTGGTTTATTTACCTATAATCAGTATCGTTTTGATTTGCGGACAACCTCCTCGGAATCAATCCAACTCTATGCCAGCATTCCCTATCCTCCCTTACCGGGTAATGATCAATTAAAAATCCAAGCAAAATTGGGAACCGATGCAATTAAATTAATTGAAGCTATCAGTCAAAACACCATTGAATGGGTTAACGGTGAGGGAGAGGTAGTTCTTTCAGCGACGGGAAGATTAGATATAAAAGAAGGCTTAAAAATCAAAGATTTAGAAGCAAATGGTATAGTTACTCTCGATAATGCTGCTATCCGCAGTGTTGCTTTTCCAGAGATTTTAACCGTAAATGGCCGCATTGGTCTAACCCCTGAAAGCTTAACAGTAGAGGAATTACAAGGCTCGATCGCTGATAGACAAATTTCTGTGGTGGGAGTTTTACCTTTCTTTCAAGCCATCAAAAATAATCCTAATCCCTTAACAGTTAATATTCAAGAGGGAGATATAGCAATTAATGGTCTTTATCGGGGATTAATTGCTGGGAATGCCCTGGTA
>NZ_JASJFG010000140.1:0-4992 GCF_030065375.1 Microcystis sp. M49636_WE2
AACCTGTTCGTCTAGCCTTTGCTTGGGCAAAAACCTCTCAGATACCCTTAATTCTTGGGCAAACGAACTTTTTTCGAGAATTTGATGTCTGTTTTCAACGATCGCGATGCACGATCGAAATTATCCGCTTCTAATAAGGGTGGTTTGATTGCTTACTGTCACCAGCCGAAAAAACCCTCCTTGAAGATGGAATGGGCTTTACCCCCCGCTGCTTAACCCGAACTGGGGTTAGATAAGGTGCGTTACATTTCATTAACGCACCCTACAAGATCGGTGATCGCACTTAATCTTGGCGATCGATATGATGTAGCCTGTGTTAGCGTTAGCGTAACGCACGGATTTTGAACATTAGATAAGGTGCGTTCACTTCGTTAACGCACCCTACAAGATCGGCGATCGCACTTTGCCCCCTTGCCATCATCTTTTATACCATCTTCACCGGGCATAGCGGATTCAGGTCACAGTCCTCTCCCACGAGAACGCACCTCTGTATTTATTATCTCGATCAGCTGCTCCGCTTATGTAACCTCTCCACTCAATCTCTCCATCAAAGTTCTTAATACCTAGGTGTTGCCTATATACATACTTTCCTGTTATCACAAATGGGATATGAGCAATAGGCTGACATCCTGCAGGCGCGCCATTATACGGAGTACCAAAACTAGCCGATAGATTAAAGCTTAAACCAGGATCACATTTCCGCACTCTGCAATACGATGTTGCGTTAGTAATGTAGCTGCCTTCTCCGTTCTTTTGCCCTCCAAACATCCATGCAATGTATATATCTATACTTAGAAGTAAATTAGCATCCCGGTTCATGAGCTGCTGCGCCTTAGATATACTTGTTAGGCTGCAAGAGTGAGTTTCTCCATCAGGTATCAAGTGCAACTCAGTTTTCTTCCACCCTTCCATTTCTTCCATAATTGCCCCCTGTGGTAAAGCATTGGTAAATGGGGGATTGCTCAACGAGACAACATTCTCAGAATTTTTAACTATCGTATACACAAGGTTACCACCTTGAATATAGGGTGTTGGATTGAACATATAAAATACAAAGAGTCAAAAAAGAATCAAAACAATCGAAGCTGTATAACTATATATTATGCGGAAATTTTCCGTATATCACGCCAAATACACATTTTTTTAAGAATCTTTCTGTATATTACGCTTAAATAGAGTGATCGTGAGAAGTTTTCCGTATAATATTACGATAAGCGTGTTATGCCGATTAGCTTACTCTGTGATGAACCCTCCCCCACCCCGAAAACTCCTAGACGTAGTGCGAGAGACGAGAGCCGCCCTACCGCGTTACTCCTACCGCACCGAACAAACATATCTGGACTGGATTAAGCGTTATCTGCTCTTCCATCAGAAAAAACATCCTCGTGAAATGGGGGAAGAAGAGATCAAGTCCTTTTTGACCCATCTTGCCGTTGACAAAAACGTTGCCGCCGCCACCCAAAACCAAGCCCTCAACGCCATCCTTTTCCTTTATCGGGAAGTTCTTAAAATTGAACTGGAAAATATCGGTGCATATTTACGGGCAAAAGGTCACAAACGCCTGCCCACCGTCCTCACCAAAAAAGTAAAAATGGCTGATGATTTTAGCGATCGCACAACAGACCGCGATCGCTGCCCAGGTCATTCTCAACCCACCAAAGTTAGGATTGCTCATCCAAGAAATTGAATCTCTTGAGAAGCAATTACTGAGCTTGCGGGTTGAGAGTCGAAGTTATCCCTTAAATGAGCTAATCGCCTTTAGCTCGGCTTTTATGACGATGAAAGCCATTGCCAGCAACTTAAACCAAATGAGTCAAGACTTACCTGCCTACACCCAATAGGGGCTAAATCCCTTCTTTTCTGGCTAAAAGGACGGGACAATTGACATTAACCCGCACATAATCCGAGAGGGAAGTACCGAGAAGGCGATCGAGATCTGGTAAACTCTTAGCCACGGAAGGACGGCGATCGGGCGAACCCAACAGTAAGAGATCGACATTATAATCATCGACGAGTTTGCAGAGTTGTTCCCCCGGTTTACCCCCCGTCACCACACAGCGATAGGGTATATTCATCCGTTTCGCTTTTGCCACTGCCGGCCCTATAATCGGGTTTTCTTCCATTTCTTTGGGGGAAGTGGGGGCAAATTCCGGTTTTAAGTCGGGGTTGACGCGGGCGAGAATTAACTCTGCTGAAGGATAATCCCGCAGGAGATAAATAGCCAGATCGAGAGCTAAATCAGCCGAGCTAGACTTATCGAGAGCTACCATCACCTTTTTGATTTTTTTGACGTAAATATCGTCTTTTACCAATAACATCGGGTGATTAGTCAGTTGAAAGACGTATTGACTGACGGAATTTTCTAGAATTGCCTCCAGTCGCTTCAGTCCTCGGGAACCCATCAGGATCAAGTCTGCACCGATTTCGTCGGCAACTTGACAGACGGTATCTTTGGGATCTCCTTGACGCAGAATCGTGGAAACTTTGCTCGGTTCAATTTTGACTTCTTGCAGGATTTTAGTCAGCATTTGGGTCCCTTCTTCCCATTTACTGGCCAGAGCTTCGGTGGTAATCTGAGGGGGAACAACCCGGAGAATGGTAATCGACGCTTTCCGGATAGCCGGGAGATCCATTAATGCTTGTAGCATTTCTTGGGTTTGACCTGTGCCGGAATCAGCGTATAGTATTTTCTCTAGCATAAGATTAAACTCGGTCTATGATCTTAATAGTTTTAGCCAATTTTCAGCATACTGCTAATGTTGTTCCCGAAATTTAACAACTTATTAAGCGCTTTTTCTTAGGTTAATGCGATGCCGAAGGCACTGCGTAGCAGCTCGCATTTGAGGGTATTTTAAGTATTTATGCTTAATTGACTAGAAATACTTGGCTCAAAATCATCGGGTAAAGCGTTCATTTGTATTATATTTTGGTTGCAATGCTGGCGCTCTCTTTTAATCACTGCTGCTGCTCACCATTGGCTCTCCCAGGTTTGGTGGGTAAAATGTATTCTAAAATACATTTCTCCTAGCGAGGGGGTGGAACGAACCACAAAGACACAAAGGACACAAAGATCGATCGATCCTATGTCAATTAAACTTATCACACAGAACCTAGAAGAGCCCACCATTTAATTGATGATTATTCATGGTTAATTCTCCAGCAACCAAGAGAATTTTTTTATTTTTACAAGAGGTGTAGTTATGTATTTATCAATTCGAGTAATTCTCCTAGTAGCGACGACAGTTTATCAGGCGATATCTGTTTGGTTAGAAGAACAAAAAGCACCGCCGGGTCATTTGATTAATCTGGGTCAATATCGCCTACATTTTTGTCTAGCGGGAGAGGCTAGTCCCACTATTATTATTGACCATAGTTTAGGGGGAATTGAGGGATATTTTTTGATAGAAGAATTGTCACAATTAGCTAGGGTTTGTATTTATGATCGAGCCGGTTATGGTTGGAGCGATCCTAGTCCATATCCGCGAACTAGCTACCAAATTGTTCAGGAATTAGATCAATTACTCACCCAAGCAAAAATAGAACCACCTTATATTTTAGTTGGTGATTCTTTTGGCAGTTATAATGTTCGACTGTATGCTCATCTGTTCCCAGAAAAAGTAGTAGGTTTGGTACTCACCGATGGTTTACACGACAAAGGAATGCTGAAAATGTCGCCAGCATTAAAGGCATTAAAATTATTTTTCATCTCTGGATTTTGTATGTCGATTATCGGCTCAATTTTAGGCATTATAAGAGTTATGAGAGTTCTGGGAGTTTTTGAATTATTAAAACCAGAATTGCGTCGCTTTTCCCCAGATTCTTGTGATCGAGTTAAGCGTTCTTTCTGTCGCGCTAAACACTGGATGACGATGAGTAGAGAAATGCTTAATCTCGACCAAAGCGCTCGTCAGGTGAGTAAGGCTAACAATTTCGGTAATTTACCGATAGTTAGTATTAAAGCTAATTCTTTTTTTAAACCTTCCCTTTGGACTCGCTTTATTCCCCTCAAAAGTGCCAACCAACTCCGGGAGGAGATGCACCTAGAATTAGGCAAGTTATCCAGAGATTTTATGGAAATACAAGCGGATAAAAGTGGCCATTTTATCTGGATGGATCAACCGGATGTGATCATCGATGCGGTCAGAATTTTGCTTGACAAAATTAACTCTATGTGCTAGGTAAGTAGTTGGACAAAAGTAAAGTTAACTGTGGGGTAAGGAGCCTGACGACCGACTGCTAACCCCACCAACAGACTTTTTGCCGCAAACCCTAATTAGGGTTTGCTGAATAAATCTAAAAACCTTGTTGGATAAAAATTTTAGACTTTTTTGATATCAAAAAGTGTCAGCCATTGGAGTGAACGGGGGGGAATAAAACCCCACACCCTACACCCCACACCCTACACCCCACCAACAGACTTTTTCAGCATACCCTAATTATTGAGGGTAATAATCTGAGCGCTAAAACCCTGTTTAGTTAAATCTTGTACCCGTTGTTTAGCTTGGTATTGTTGCTGAAATAACCCCACTTGAATAACATTTTCTCCCGCGCGGATAAATGCGAGGGGTTCAATTTCTTGAATTTTTGCCAACGCTTCCGCACTATTACTACTAACTTCCACGCGAAAGAGTTGATTAGCGGCAATAACCCGCTGCTGTGGTGCGGGGGGTTTATTGGCGCGATTTTGAGGTCTGGGTGCTGGTGGATTGACAGTTTGACGATTATGATTATTAACCACCGTAGCATCGGCAGGACGCACGGTAGCGGGAGCTTGAAAAACGTATTCTCTCAGGGGTTGATTACCGGAAACTGGGTCCGCCACCAGAGGACGAACTGAAGGAGAATTAACTGGGGGTAAATTTAAGGGTGAACATTGGGAACAATTAACAGCACTGGGACTGTCTGAACGTTTAGTTGGTTGTCTCACCGCCGGCGGTGGGGGCAAACGACGACCGGGATAAAGATTCTGGGCAAAAGATAAGTTTGCTTTTA
>NZ_JASJFG010000853.1:0-1959 GCF_030065375.1 Microcystis sp. M49636_WE2
GAACAGCACGAAAAATAACAGATTATGGATATTAAACATGGTTTCGTCGATGCGGTGGGTAATACTCCCCTAATTCGTCTCAATAGTTTTAGCGAGGAAACCGGCTGCGAGATTCTCGGTAAGGCCGAATTTCTTAACCCCGGTGGTTCGGTCAAGGATCGGGCCGCTTTATATATTATTCAAGAAGCGGAAAAAGCCGGTACTCTCCAACCGGGGGGAACCGTTGTCGAAGGAACCGCCGGCAATACTGGCATCGGTTTGGCCCATATCTGCAATGCTAAAGGTTATAAATGCCTGATTATCATTCCCGATACCCAATCCCAAGAGAAAATCGACCTATTGAGAACATTGGGTGCAGAAGTGCGTGCTGTTCCCGCCGTTCCCTACCGAGATGCCAATAATTACGTTAAATTATCGGGGAGATTGGCCAGTGAGATGGAAAATGCTATCTGGGCTAATCAATTCGATAATCTGGCTAATCGTCGCGCTCACTACGAAACCACTGGCCGGGAAATCTGGGAACAAACCGACGGTAAAATTGATGCTTGGGTGGCTGCCACGGGAACCGGGGGAACCTACGCGGGGGTGGCGATGTTTTTAAAAGACCAAAATCCGCAGGTGCATTGTGTGGTGGCGGATCCGATGGGTAGCGGTTTATATAGTTATGTGAAAACCGGGACAATTACCCTGGAAGGTAGTTCAATTACTGAAGGAATTGGTAATAGTCGTATTACCGCTAATATGGAAGGCGCACCCATAGATGATGCCATTCAAATTGATGATCCCACTGCCATTAAAGTTGTTTATCAACTATTACAAAAAGATGGTTTATTTATGGGGGGTTCTGTGGGTATTAATGTCGGTGCTGCGGTAGCTTTAGCTAAACAAATGGGACCAGGCCACACCATCGTTACTGTTCTTTGTGATGGTGGGTCCCGTTATCAATCTCGTTTATATAATCCTCAATGGTTGGCTGAGAAAGGATTGGCTTAATCAGGAATTATCGGCTCATAAATTAGTGGAGATAATGGGAGGGGGAGGGCAACAATGAGGGAAGGCAGCAAGGGAAAATGAGGCGCTTCGGTTGGGCAAACACTTAAGATAAGATAGATAACAATGCTGATAACTATCATTATTAGGAGAATCATTAGATGTCAGTTACTATTGAACAGGATCTCAAAGAAATTTTAGGTTCAATTAATCAGAAGTTGGATAATCTGCAAAAAGATGTTATGGATATTAAAATAGTACAGGCAAGATTAGATGAAAAAGTCGATAGTTTAGAAAAAGATATTGAAGGGGTAAAAGAAGATACAAAAGAATTAAAAGGCTCTCAGAAAGCCCAGATTTGGACGTTAATCGGCATCTTGGGAACAGCTTTACTAGGAACAGTGATTCGCTATATTATTCTCCCTTTTCCTCAATCATAATTAAGACAATGAATTTTGAACTGCCTTGTGCAACAGTGATTCCTCAAATTGCAGAAAATCACTGTAGGGGTGAAGCATTTGGGCAATAACTTATCGCTGAAATCCTAGATTTTTTATCCGAATGCTTCGCCCCTACCCCGACCAATGTTTAGGCCATGCTAGAATGGTGATAAAAGCATAGAATCCTATGTAGTTTAATTAATGGATGAAGATTCTACAGCGTTCAAAAGGCTTTAGATAATCCGGCTTGTTTCAAAACTACATTAGCAGTATGGCGTGATTTAATAGTATTATCAACTACAAATCTTCTTTCTGTCAGAGGACTATACCAAATTTCATGATCTCCTTTACCTTGACGTTCAAAATAACATCCAGCTGCTGAGAGCAGTTTTTTAATGCAGGTGTTAAAGAAGTAGCCATCTAAACAGCGCACTCAATTGATTCTTGACGATGACTAATTAGTTCAAAAGTTATCGGTGCTTGAGGTTCAAGAGTAATTAGATGATTGAGTTGTAATAATTCTGGAATC
>NZ_JASJFG010000745.1:0-4493 GCF_030065375.1 Microcystis sp. M49636_WE2
ATTGCAGCTTTGTCACCCCAACTAAAACCCCTCTGGACTGCCGAAAAACTGCAAAAGGTCTGGGAAAGCCAAGTCACTGACAATACTGGACCGTTTAAGCGCATTGTCAAAAGCAAGCTACTCGATGCTATCAATGCCAATCTGGTGATTGTCACCGTTGAATTTGAGAAAGTTACCGAAGATGTGACAGTTACCTTTAACCGGGCTGGTCAGATAGTTGCCGCCGATTTTCCCGAATTTCGCAGTATTTCTGAGATTGGCGATGCTTTTGTCAAGGCTTTGGCCAATAAAGACTACGGCCTGGCCAGAGGTTATCTACACCCTTTTCTCAAAGCTGAGGTTTTCCCCACCAGAGTGCAAGGCGCTTGGGAAAATTTACTTAAGCGTACCGGCCCCGTGCGTCGGGTTGTGGGAACTCAGGTCAGAAAAGGTTCGGATACGGACGGCGTGGATTTGGTGTTGGTGACGATTCAATTTGAAAAACTGACGGATACTTTAATCCTCGTTTTTGATGATCAAAAGCAGATTGTCAACGTGGATTTCCCTTTAGGCAATTAGTAATCGGCCGAAATTACCGCGTAAATTGAGTTGGAGACGATAAGTTATGTTAGATAAAATCGAAGTTCCCATCGAAGCGATCGCAGCTAGGGAGATTCTAGATTCCCGCGGCCGTCCCACTATCGAAGCCGAAGTGCTGTTAGAATCGGGGGCGATGGGTTTGGCCCAGGTTCCCAGTGGCGCTTCTACGGGCAGTTTTGAAGCCCACGAATTGCGCGATGATGATCCCCAGCGTTACGGTGGTAAGGGTGTCCTAAAAGCGGTTCGCAATGTCCACGAAAAAATTGTCCCGGTTTTGGAGGGGATGAATGCTTTCGACCAAGCTAGTATCGATTTAGCTATGATCGATCGCGATGGCACGGCCAATAAACGAGAATTAGGGGCTAATGCTATCCTAGCCGTCTCTCTAGCTACGGCCAAAGCGGCGGCGGCGGATCTGGGCTTGCCTCTCTATCGTTATCTCGGTGGCCCGATGGCCAATGTGCTACCCGTGCCGATGATGAACGTGATCAATGGTGGTTCTCACGCCGATAATAACGTCGATTTTCAGGAGTTTATGATCTTCCCCATCGGGGCCGATTCTTTTAAGGAAGGTTTGCGTTGGGGGGCGGAAGTATTCGCCGCTTTGGGTAAGGCCTTGCACGAACGCAAATTACTGACCGGTGTGGGCGATGAGGGCGGTTATGCTCCGAATTTGGGTTCAAATCAGGAAGCTTTGGATATTTTAATCGAATCGATCGAACGTGCTGGTTATAAACCGGGGTCGCAGGTGGCTTTGGCTATGGATGTGGCCGCCAGTGAATTCTATCGGGATGGTCAATACATCTACGATGGTTCTTCCCATTCTCCCGCCGAAATGGTGGATTTTTTGGCTAGTTTAGTCGATCGCTACCCGATTATTTCTATTGAAGACGGTTTACACGAGGAAGATTGGGATAACTGGAAATTATTGACCGATAAACTGGGGGCGCGGATTCAGTTGGTGGGCGATGATTTGATGGTGACTAATCCCATCCGTCTGCAAAAAGCGATCGATCTGGGTATTGCTAACTCGATCCTGATTAAACTCAATCAGATCGGTTCTTTGACGGAAACCCTACAAACGATCGCCCTGGCTACCCGTCACGGTTATCGTTCTGTCATCAGTCATCGTTCCGGAGAAACGGAAGACACCACGATCGCGGATCTGGCGGTGGCTACTAATGCTGGACAGATTAAAACTGGTTCTCTCAGTCGCAGTGAACGGGTCGCTAAGTATAATCGCTTATTACGCATCGAAGAAGAATTGGGCGATCGGGCGGTGTACGCGCCGAAAGTCGGTTTGGGTCCAAAATTCTTGGCCTAAAATTTGCAAAAAGTCTTGCAGTGATCGAAAAAGGGTGTTATACTAAAAACACTGATAACTGATAACTGGTCACTGACTATTGTGGTACTTCGCTGGAACCTTTTTCGGCGAAGTATTTATTTTTGGCCTTTTTTCTGCACCAAGCTATGATTTTTGGATCAAAGGTGTTATAGTAAAGGTACTGATAACTGATAACTGGTCACTGACTATTGTGGTACTTCGCTGAAACCTTTTTCGGCGAAGTATTTATTTAACCACAGTTCGGGTTAAACAGAGGAGGATAAAGCCCATTCCATGGTCAAGCTGAACTTATCGGGCGTTATCGCAGCCAGCGATAGGGAGTTTTTGGGGAAGGGAAAGTTCCCCGTCAGATTTCGACCTCCATTGATTTTTGTAAATAATAATTTCAAGGCACTCGCTACTAGCATAGGATAGAAACGTCGGATTTCTAGGATGGGGGATGATGAAAGACAGTTCTATATTTCGACGTTTCCCACAGGTGTTCGCGGGTTTATCGGTGCTATCGATCGCTCTCGTCTTGAGTTCGTGGATAGCGGCACGCTCGTTCTTGGCGGTGAAACGGGCGAGCGATGTTTTTGTCGTGACCGGTTCGGCCAAAAGGGCGATTACATCCGATTATCTTCTCTGGCGTTTATCGGTTTCCAGTCAACAACCTACCGCCCAGGATGCCTACCGCGATCTGATCCGGCAAACCCAGCGGATACGAGCTTATCTCAAAGAAAAACAAGTTCCGGAGGACGCAATCACCACTAACGCGATCGAGACGATGGCGATTCCCGAAGTAACAGCTAACGGTCAGGAAACCGGGCAAATTCTCGCCTATCGTCTCACCCAGCGCTTCGAGATCCGAGCGAGCGATGTGGCCCGTTACACGGAACTTTCTAGGCAGGTAACGGAATTGATTGAGGAGGGAATTAACCTCGTCTCTGAACCTCCCCAATATCTTTACACCCAACTGGATAAGCTGCGGGTGGAAATGGTGGCGGCAGCGACCAAAGATGCGAGAGCGAGGGCTGAGGCGATCGCTAGTAGTACCGGCAGTCGGGTGGGAAGGGTGCGCGATGCGAAAACGGGAGTTTTTCAGATCACCTCGCGCAATTCCACTGACGTGAGCGATTCGGGAATTTACGACACTTCCTCGATCGACAAAGATATTACCGCAGTGGTTTCGGTAACTTTCGGGATCGAGTGAATTATAGTCTTTACCCACGGCTGCATCTGATTTTTGTCAAGCTACCCAGTGGGGATTTTTCAAGAGAAACTCTCTGCTAAAATTGGCCGTTATTGGCGATTTTTTCCTCAATCCCGCCGCTGATTAGCTTTTGCAGTGGGATGCTTAGATGCGGCTTCGTGGCATTTGTACTAATTTAAGGATGACTGATCATTGTTGATTGTCGTTATTTCTGCACATCTGAGATGCTCCCAGAAAGTCCGGACAAGCTAAGAGAAGATTTTAGTTTCAATCTGGTCATGACAAAACTACCTGAAACTTCAGGAACTGTCCTTGCTATTATCTTTTTGGTTGTCAATCTTTCCCAACTGCTTCGGCAGTTTTTTTGGGCTTTTTTTGTCTTTCTGGCTTTTTTTGCGAACAAATGAACTAAGATAGTCCTTCTCTTTAATAAAAATTATGTTTAAAGTTGTTTTGTATAAGTAAAGCTTATCAATTGGGCGACAAATCAGTGGCATTCAATAGCATGATTTCTGGAGCGAATTTTTCAGCAGCCCCTATCTAATGGCAAGGAGAGAGTGAAACGGCTCTCTCCTTAATTATGGCTATTCGTCGTCGTCGCTGGCGCCAACTTGCTTGAGATGAATATGTTTTCTCCCCAAAGTAATTTCAAATTCATCTCCCGGTTTGAGTCCCATTTTTTTGGTGTAGGCCGAACCGATCAGGAGATTATTATTTGATTGGACACTGATGCGGTAGCTGGCCGAGCGCCCACCTCGTCCGTGGCCATTGGCACTGCTATCTAAGTCAATTCCCTCAGCATCGATTAAAGCATTGAGAAATTTCATCATATTAACGCGTTCGATACCATTTTTTGTCATGGTATAGTAGCCGCATTCCCGGGCTTTTTCCTCTTTGCTGAGGTTGCCTAGCTGTTTAACTTTCTCAATTAGTTCGAGGCCAGTCAGGGGTTCTGGATTAGTAGTTGTGTTCATTTAAGTTTGCAGTAGATAAGTAAAGGTTAGGGTCATCAAGGCTAGTCGAGGAGAATTGCTCCCCCTGACCAGAAACAATCGGGTTACGATTGATCTCTACACTTATCTTACACGGTATAAACTAAAAATTATCACTTGCTTGAGGAAATTGATTGTAATTGATTAGACTCTATCTCTCGATCAAAATCTTAACAGAATTTATCAATGTTGATCGAGATGCTGAGGGAAGGGAGGTTAGCCTTTCTGTCATCAATGAGGGCAGGGGGTAGGATAGAGATCAAGAGGTAAAAATGAGGGATAATGAAGCTAACAACTAGGGGTCACTATAGTGTTAAAGCCTTGCTGGATCTTAGTTTACAACCGAGGGGAACTCCCGTATCGGTAAAATCGATCGCCCTGCGTC
>NZ_JASJFG010000091.1:0-1618 GCF_030065375.1 Microcystis sp. M49636_WE2
CAACAAACTTTTTGCCGCAAACCCTAACTTAAACGATCGAGAGTGCGATACTGAATTGCTTCGGCAACGTGGGAACTTTTCAGCATTTCACTATCTCCTAAATCGGCAATGGTGCGGGCAACTTTGAGAATGCGATCCATTGCTCGGGCCGATAAACCCAATTTTCGGATTGCCCCTTCTAAAATATGGCGACTGCTATCATCCAGAGCGCAAAAACGCCGCAAATGCTCGGAATTCATCTCCGCATTAGAGCGAATCCCCGTATTTTGAAAGCGATCGCTGGCCTTTTGTCGGGCCCCTTCTACCCGTTGCCGCACCTGCTCAGAAGCTTCTCCCCGACTCTCTTGGGTCATTTCTTCCGGTTTCAGGCGATTTACCGTCACTTGTAGGTCAATACGGTCTAAAAGCGGCCCCGATAATTTCGCCCAATATTGTTCCCGTTGTCGCGGGGAACAGCTGCAGGGTTGCACTGAATCGCCGTAATAACCACAGGGACAGGGATTGGTACTCGCCACCAGGGTAAAACGGGCCGGAAAAGCGACGGAAAGACGAGTGCGAGAAATGCTCACATAACCATCCTCTAGGGGTTGTCGGAGATATTCCAAGACACTGCGCTTAAATTCCGTTAATTCGTCCAAAAATAAAATACCACGGTGAGAAAGGGAGATTTCTCCCGGTCGGGGATAAGTGCCACCTCCCACCAGCGCCGCTCCAGAAGCGGAGTGATGGGGACTGCGAAAAGGACGCTCGCGCACCAGAGAACCTCGATCTTTCAGTAATCCAGCGACGGAATGAATCTGGGAGACTTCTAGGGATTCGGCAAAGGTAAGCTGGGGCAGAATACCGGGTAAACGTCGCGCTAACATGGTTTTACCGCTGCCCGGTGGCCCGACAAAAATTAGGTTATGACCTCCAGCTGCGGCAATTTCCAGGGCCCGCCGGCCAATTGCTTGGCCTTTGACATCCTTGAGATCGGGGAGATTTACTCGCGATCGCCCAAATTCCTCGGCAGCGTTAAAAGTCATCGGTGAATAGCGATCGGGTTCATTTAAGAAATTTACCACTTCCGATAGATGACGAAACCCATACACTTGTACGCCTTTGACCACGGCCGCTTCTTTGGCATTATCGGCGGGAACCACTAAACCCTTAATCCCCATTTTTTCGGCAGCGGCAGCAATGGGTAAAACCCCCGCCACGGGACGCAAACTACCATCGAGGGATAATTCACCTAAAAAGAGAAAATCCCCCAATAAATCGGCTTCTACCTGTTCGGAGGCTCCTAAAATGCCGATACTAATCGGTAAATCATAAATTGGACCCTCTTTGCGGATATCGGCAGGACTTAAATTGATGACAATTTTGCGGATGGGAAAAGCAAATCCGGCATTTTTTAGGGAAGCTTTTACCCTTTCTTTCGACTCCTGCACGGCGGTATCGGGTAAACCCACCACGGCAATTCCGGGTAATCCTCCCGATACATCCACCTCTACCCCGATTTTAATGGCATCGATGCCGATAATTGCCGCACTCCAAACCCTTGCTAACATTTTGGCTCAAGTAAAAATAAAGTGAGTTCTTAGGAAAATGAAACAGGATGTTAGGCTAGTTTTCCGCA
>NZ_JASJFG010000844.1:0-7262 GCF_030065375.1 Microcystis sp. M49636_WE2
ATCGTCTCACATTTTGCGGCACAAACATTCGCCAGAGTTTGATTTGCTCATAAGTCGTTGTGTCTAAACATTCTAATTTAAGATGGCCATATTCCTTTTTTAATCCTTCCGCATAGTTATCTAAATTATAATCTGTTTTAACTCCTGCTATTTCTTGAATATTTTGGCTATCTTTATTCTGTAACTTAACTAAAAAAACGGCTCTTAGCTTTTCAGAATTTTCAATAATTTCCTGAGTTTTTCTCAAATAAAATTTACCTAGTTTTTCCCAGTTAAATTCAGCAGGTAACGGGGGTAAATTAAGTCTTTGCCAAGATTGAGCTAACGTCAAAGTATCAAGAACTTGACAATCAATATCAAAAGCATCCCCTAAAATAGGTTCAACTTGTTCATCTTTAATAAAAGTATTGAGGGGTTTTTCAAAGTTTTTAATTTGATCATCCTCCAGATCGGCCATTTCTAACTGTTGCTGAAAGAGTTCTAAAAACTCCTTCATTGCTTTGCCATAAGCTTCTTTTTGAACATCTTTTTCAGGTAAGTGTAACACTTTACCTAGACTATTTTTAAAAAATTCCTTTCCGTAATCTTTTGCACCCTCTATGGCCAACTCTTGCATTACTGAACGAACAAGCGAACCTGCGGCTTGAGTAACCCCCCAGACAATTAACCAGTCAACCATGGCGATAAACTTAAGATTCTGTGGATACTATCTAAGCTTACCAACTTTAATCGTTTTTCGTCTATCGTTCCGACAAATGAAGAGAACGATTTAAAAGATCCTCAATACCGTAGGGACAAACTGGGGGAAACTCTAATCCCGTCTCTCTAAAAGCATCGCAACAAGCAACAGCATAGAGTTTAAATAGGCTTTCATCGGTTAAATATCGCCTTAAACTGGGGCTATCGTCCAAATAAAGCCTAATATTAGCTCTTTCTCGCTGAATAGTTCCCAACCAACCCCTGGATCGCCGTTGAGGTTGATAGTCCCACTTTAATAAATGATGCAAAATTAATCTGAGACTAGCAAGTAAGCGATCGCGCTCCCGTTTCGACAAATCCCGCACCTCTTCGACTAAATTCTCAATATCTAACTCGGAAAACCGACCAGAAGCTAATAAATCGGCCATTTGTTCGGCCCAAAGTCCAAAGTCTTGCTCATAGGATGCCGTCATCGATTTATCTCCTTCTAAGCTCAATTAACATTATATTAATAATCCGCCCAAAGTGAGGGCTTAAAAACGGATTTACTATCATAATGTGTTGTTTTCTTGATTGTCTGAAGATTGAACACGAAAGGGAGGCGCGACATAATCGGAAGGTAAATAATTTTCGGGGATAGTTGTTGTATTTCCATCTCGTAGGGAAGTGTAACTGGGAGAGAGAATCTCAATCCCGGCTTCATTACACTTGTCTTGAATATTCTGATGGAGTTCTGAATAAATTATTACCATCAAATTGGGTTGGTTAGTGTAAGCATTTAATTGATAACTGATGTAAAAATTATCTAGGCTAGTTTGCAGGACAAAAGGTGCGGGTTCTTTGAGAATATGCACAGTTTCTAGAGCAGCTTCAATTAAGGTTTTGTGGGCTTTTCGCCAAGGCAGATCGTACCCTAGGGTAATCGTTGTCTGAATAATTAGATTTCTGTTTAATTCCCGCGAGGAAATACTAAAGTTAATCACATTACTACTTAATAAAGATGAGTTAGGAATAGTAATAATTTTATTAGTGGGAGTGCAAATGCGAATGACTAGGAAGTTTTTTTCAATTAGATCGCCAATTACCTCTCCTACCTGAATGTGATCTCCGATGCGAAAGGCACGGGTATAAATAAGAATAATTCCCCCGATAACATTGGCAATAGCCGAAGTAGAACCAAGGGATAAAAGAAGACCGAGAAAAACAGAAACACCTCGGAAAGCAGGGGAATCAAAACCGGGTAAATAGGGAAAAGCCACTATTGCTGCTAAGGCAATAATTATGACTAATAGGAGATTGTAAGTAGGTTTAGCCCAATCAGTATAAAAACCAGGAATAACCAGATTTCCTCTTTCTATTGCCGTAAAAAATGGCTTGATTAGCCGGATTAAGTAGTAGGTTATAAAAATGATTATGGCAATAATAAAGGCATTGGGAAGATATTGGCCAATGGACGATAAAACCAGTTCTAATGATTGATAAAAATAACCTAAAATACTCTCGCCAAAAACTCTTGTCCAGGGAAATAAACGAAGTACAAATGTGGCATAATTAAATAATAATAAAAAGAGAACAAGTAAGCGAATTATCCGAAGAACTCGCAGCCAAAAAAAGCTTATATTAGAGGAAGATATAATCTCAACATTCCCTATTTTAATGCCTGGCGTCAAGGATTCAATCAAACGTCTAATGAAGGGAAATAGCTTCCCTGAAATTTTGATAACTGCAAAGCTAATAATCAAGAAAGCAAAGGTGGATATAACCGTATAAATGATATTCTTAAGTAGTTGTTCGGGTTTTCGATCTTGGCGATATTGAGCGATAGCGACCTGAATTTTTTGTAAAGCTTGTTGAGCTAAAAGCTCCGGTGTTGAACGATAGGCTTTTGCATCTTGCTTCGTCACCGTTAGAATTACTTCTTGATCTACACTTAAATAAAGTGAGTTATCATCAGGAATCTGCTCAATTGTCAGGTTCTCAATAGGAATAGAATCATTTTGAGCAATTCTTTCAATTCTCCGGGTAATAGCGTTAGCTCTCTCCTCCGCCGAAAATGAAGAAACTCCCCGTCGGATAAAAAAGAGGGGTTTTCCATCTAACATAACTGGAAAGCCGTCAATTTTGTTTTCCGGTTGTGTCGGATTTTGAGCTATTCCCAAAAGAGGAGAGGTGAGAGTCAGTAGTAAAACTACAACAAATATTACCAAAGTATGCCCAATTTTTTTCATCCATCCTCTAGCTCTAGATGGTGTAGTTAGCATTAAATATCTTTGATTAATATCGACAAATGGTACAAATTTCATAGGATTAATTCAGATTTTTCTGTGTGTAGTCGGGTAAGATTTAGGTATTACTTTCCCAGGGTGAGGTGTAGATAAACTAGGCTGAGACAGGAGAGGGAATTAAGTCAGAAGTTCTAGATTTAATTTCACTGCTATGGCGTTTACGAAAGCTCTTATGAACCATAACTTCCTTACTAGAATATCTTTTTGGCTTAGAGTAAATTACCAATCATTCCCAAAATAATAGCAATAATCGAGACGGATAAAAAATAGGAAGGCATCCCGTGGGTTGCTACCAGCCGCCGCCTTGCCGTACTATTAATACTTGTATCGGAGGTTTGATAACAAGCCGCCATACAAAAACCTTGACAGGGAAATTCCGTCCAATTAGGTCGATCGCAATCGAGAAAAACTAGGCCTTTACCATCATCATAGTAGCGCACTGCATATTCTTGGCTGTAGATCAATTGACCAAATGTCAGCAAAAGTTAGTAAAATCATCTAGTCACACCAGTCAATAAAACGCCGTAGCAAGCTTCGGGAATTGTCAAAACCGAGATGTAGTTACTCGTTGAGCATCACAAAGGCCAAAATATGGAGCGTTATTTATGGGCCATTTATCCCTATCCGAACAGATTACCGCGGAACTTCTGGCAATCCTGATCGAAGAAGAAGTCACCTATCCCTGGGATGTAACCGCTGTTGAGAGTAATGATCCCTTAGACGTCACGGAAACGCCTTTTTCTCTGTGTGAAGGACTAGAAGCGACGGCGATCGAGGCACAAGCTCATAGATTCTTTAGCAGTTTACACCAAAAATTCCCGACAGTTTCCGTTTCATCCCGGTCTAATATCTTTGATAAATTTGCCTCTTTACTGCCAGCCGAATATTTAAATCGTCTAGTAGAAAGTGCTGAAAATCTAGTTAATAGTCAATTAGATGACTTTGATCGCCTTGTTGTTTGTCTTAGCGAGCTTTTTCCCCAATGGTCTCCAGAAGATTTAGAGGTTTTTGCCCGTCCCTACGCCTATACTATGCGTAATGGCCAGAGCGAAACCACTATAGAAACCGAAGATTGGCAAAGTCTTTCCGAAATTGAACAAATTCGCCGGAGTGCAGCCATCGCCAGCCAGATTTTCCGCGACTTGTCTTCTCCTGAATAGTCATCTCGTTATCAGTTATACTGCATTTAAACTACCCCTTAGATATTTTAGTACAAATGCTCAAACTCCCTCTCCCAAGTCCGGCGCTCCCTTCTCCCCTCTCCCCTTAGTGATTACTGTTTACTGATCACTGAAAAAACCCCTACTCCCAATTCGGAGATATTGCTAGGGAAAAACGAAAAGTGCTGCCTTTACCTAATTCACTTTCTACCTCCATTTGACTTTGGTGTAATTCCACTAAACGACGGGTAATCGCTAAACCAATACCACTACCCCCAGAATAACGGGAACGAGAACGATCGGCCCGCCAAAAGCGCTCGAAAATAAAGGGTAAATCCTCTGCTGCGATGCCGATTCCTGTATCGATAACGGCAATTTGTAGGCGATTTTTGTCCCTTGTCACTTGCAGGGTAATTGCACCATGATCGGTGTAACGAATGGCATTACCGAGCAGATTAACTAAAATTTGTTCAAGGCGATCGGGATCGGCCATGACAGATGGTAAATTGGGGGGACAATCTAACTGTAAAGTCGGTCCATCTTCTAATAATTGATCGGCGAATTTTTCGATAAGAGAATTTAACAAAGTTAATAAATTAACAGGTTGCAGTTTAATCGAGAGATAACCAGATTCCGCTCGCGATAGCTCCTGTAGATCGTGGGTTAAACGTTCTAACCGGCGGGTTTCTTTTACTAATTTCTGATAAAGTTCTGGATTAGGTTCGATCGCACCATCGGCTAATTCTTCTAAATATCCCCTTACCACAGTTAAAGGGGTGCGTAATTCGTGGGTAAGATCACCGATTAATTCCTGGCGACGTTTTTCCACATCAGCTAAACTAATCGCCATCTGATTAAAACTGATGGCTAATTGATTTAATTCTGGGATTTCGCTTTCTGGAACTCTCGCCGATAAATCCCCTTCCGCAAAATTTTTAGTGATTTGTTTCATTTGTTTTACCGGTTTCATAATGCGTTGAGAAACCAAAAAACTCAGATAACCAGCCGTACTTCCTCCCGCAATGAATGACCAAATGGCACTACTATCCCAAGCCGTCTCAAAACCCCTAACCAAGAAAGTTCTCGCCGAGCGCACGGTAAAAAATCCCTGCCTTTCTAACTGTTCCAAACGTAAAACAAACATTCGCGGAGAAGATAATTTAGCAATGATAATAAAGCTACTTAATCCCACCACCATAACGAGGAGATGCGATAAAAATAATCTGGTTCCTAAGCTTAATTTTGGTGGCTGCATATTTGTTTAAAAACTCTATTTGTTGTCAATGTTATTGACAGTATAGTCATTTAAATTAAGATTGAGAATATCAATCCCAGAGTTCCTAAGGATTTTGTCGGTCTAGACTGTATCAGACTTATCGGAAATGACTATATTTATCATGAAGATGAAGTATAACAGGATTTGGCATTGACAACCGACTCCAAAAAACGAAAACTTTGTACCTCACCATTAAGATAAATGCTATATATTCGGCTACAGCATCTTGAATAAACTGACGAGAGAAAAAATCCTCATAGATATCTTCAGGGATGGCTAACCCTCGCTCATGATTTCTCGGTTTAACAATCTCCCGTTAAGCTATGCTGTGAGGGGAGAGTAGGTCAAAACTTAACTTTTTGCCGCTCTATGCTATCGTATCAAGATGCGCTACTCTGTTAGGAGATGATTTTGCTTGAGTCATCTGCTCAAAGTAGCGTCTGTTTTTTTAACCCTTACCCCAAAAAGAGAATCTTTTCTGTATGCTAGAGGCTAATAATCAGGGAGAGAATCAAATATTTCTCTATGAAGTTGTTTTTTCGGGTTCTTCTGGCTCTTTGCCTCAACGCTTCTCCCGAACAGTCCTGCGAATACCTAAAAGCCGCATGAGTCAAGAAACACAGCGCCTCCTGCGCCAAGGTGCCAAGATTCTCAGTATAAAGCCTCTTGACCCAGAAACTGTCTCGATCAAGCCTAGTTTACCCCCCCAACCCTGGTGGGTAGAGATCACTACCGGTCAGCCGAAATGTCTCTATTATTTCGGTCCGTTTGAGAGTTTTTCTGAAGCTTTGTCCCATCAATCCGGTTATGTCGAAGACCTACAATCGGAATCCGCCGTGGGAATTAACAGCGAAATTAAACAATGTCAGCCCGAGGTTTTAACTCAAGAATATTTTTAATTTATGGTATCTAATTATACAGATTTTTAGGAATAGTTAATTTCCTCCTGTTTTCGTTTAATAATGCCTTTACCTTGACAGAATTTACAGGGGACGGATTCATTCTCCGTCTCTAGATAGATTCTTCCCTTGCCTTGGCAGTGGGGACAGATAATTTGTTCTTCCCACCAATAATTCTCTAAAAAAGCCTCATCGGTAATATAGGTAAAATCTTCAAACATTGGCTTGTCCTCTTATGGTTCAGATAGCTTAATCTGGATTCATCTTTCAACCTGAGAAATTGAAAATCAGTTTTACCCCCATCCTAAAAAAGATCGGGTTCATTCTTCTTGAAAATTAAATTACTTCATATTTATTTATATTTATTAATATACAATGAGTGTTCACTATCAATCCTTGCTAAGTAGCCGACGATAAATTTTCTTTCTCTTGCCTATTGCCCATTGCCCCTTGCCGCCAAAAAATCCTCCGCCTGTTGGCTGCGGTGAGAAAATGGGCATAATAGAGTAGTGGGCTGTACAATATTAACTGGCTCTATTCCATGTCATCAGCAAACGAGAAACCTCAGACCAACCTGCCTTCCTTTGCCCAAAAGTTAGTGCAATCGGGTTATATCACTATCCCGCAACTACAAAAGGCAATAATCCAGAAGCAGAAAAGTCATCTATCTCTACTGGCAATTTTACCCCTGATCACCGGTCGTCCTTTACCCAAAGAGGCACTGGCATACTACCGACTCGAACAACTGTCAAAATTAAAAGCCAAGTATGGAGTAGAATATCTTGACCCTGAAATTGAGACAATCGACTGGAGAGAAATCGAGAATCTGTTTCGCACAGTCCTTCCCTTTGAAATTTGCCGTCGTTATAAGATCCTGCCCCTACAAAAACAGCAATCCGCTGCCAATGTCCTTCACCTAGCCATGGTGGATCCCGCTAATCAG
>NZ_JASJFG010000924.1:0-3378 GCF_030065375.1 Microcystis sp. M49636_WE2
GATCCCCCCTGCCCCCCTTGATAAGGGGGGTGCCGATAGGCGGGGGGATCTCCCTTGATAAGGGGGGTGCCGATAGGCGGGGTGGGGTCGTTTCATTCCCTCAAATGTCATTCTCTGCAATCCAACAGAGTTTTTAGATTTATTCAGCAAGCTCTATCTAGGGTTTGCTGAATAAGTACGGGCGAAGCATTCGGATAGAAAATCTACCTTTTCACCGATAGGTTATTGTCCGAATGCTTCGCCCCTACAGGACGCGGGCCGATGAAGACGCAAGGTTTTGAACGACGATTCTCTCAAAATCTTGCACCTGTTTCGCAAGAAAAGCCCCAAAACCTTTACTTTGCCTACATTTCAAATTTATTCAGCAAACCCTATCTAGCCGGTCTGAGATTAACCCTAGCCAAACTCATCCAACGCTCGCAAAGTTGGGAAGCGCACCTAGCCCAGGGAGATACCCACCGACTACGGCGGGATATCTTCGATTCTTACGAATTCACCAGAATATCGGATATTGTTGTGATCGCCGTCGTTCACTCACCGAAATACAGGTGAACCCGATTGCTCGTCCAGGTTGCCACCCCCGTGCCGAAAAAATCCGCGTCTTCCGTCCAGATCGGGCATTCCAGCAATAAAGCCAGCGCCACGACTGGCCAATCGTCCACATCCCGCGCGGCGATGCGTTTTCTAGCCTCCCCCTCGTAAGAAGCGTACAGGCTGTTATCCACGATCCGCACCCAACCGGTCAAACCTTCCAAGACTGCCATCGCGTCCTCGCTCCCTAGGTCGCGTTTCTCGAAAAGAATCGGTAAATATCGCCTTGCGTCGGCGTAACAGCGATCGGTCGTAAAAAAATCTACCGTGGGAGCGAACCGAGCGATCATCTCCCGTACCTTTTTCCCCAACACGGCACGGATGAGAATATTGGCATCCAGAACGATTCTTTTCGTCATAGCAGAAAGCCTAACGCTCGCCTTCCCGGAGTTGACGGAATTCGCGAACGAGCGCATCTTCAGAAAGTCCCTGTTCGCGTAAAAGCGCATCCAACCTCTCGGCGGCGCGTTTTAACCCGTCGATCTCCGCTTCCGATGGCTCCGGTCGTGCCGGTAAGAAATAACCCACCGTCTGACCCTGGCAAGTGACGGCGATGGGAGTAGTAGAACTCAAATATTTGGCGAGATGATCCCGGAATTCTCCCATTCCGATTTTTTCTAGCATAGACTATTGCTTTTCGCGCTTGTGTACTGTTGTGTAGATAATTTTAGCAGAAAAATCTTAGGTTGGGGACGTGCTAACTCGCTGATAATGTTAGTATCACACAGGAATGTCATTTAAGCTTTCTGCAAATGGATTAGAACGATCTTGGCGAGGAGGAACTTCTATAGTATAGTTTTCTTCAGCACAAATTTGTCGCAATTCTGCTAAAGCTTGGGCTAGGTTATCAAAATCTGTTTGAGTTTCATGGGCAGCTAATTTCTTTTCTAAGAGCAATCTTTCTTCTTCAGAAAGGGATTGTATAATTTGGACGAGAGATTCAATCAATTTGGCATTCATGGTTTTTTCCTCTTTCCACTCATATTTCTGTTACCCAAAACGAAAAGATAACTGCTGTATTCAAATTTTTACAGTTTATTTTAAATAAATCAAGAGATTTAACCCCGGAATCGTGCGCGAGAGAGTCCAGATAAGGAGAGTGATATAAAAGATGCCGATACCCCATTGATACCAAACTAAAAAGGAAATGATAGCGGGTAATTCTCGATCGCGAACTCGCCAATCGTTAAAGCCTAATTTTAGCAAATTATTGAGACTTAAATCGTAATAATTTAACCAATTCCAACGCTTTTGCCAAGGAATAGGAGTATAACGATCGCGAAAGAGGGGGAATTCGGGAACCACGGGTAAACGGGTGATTAATAAGCGTAATTGTCGCATACTACCATCTTGCAGAAAATAGGAACTATCCATTAAATCGTGATAGCGTCCCCGACGATAAAGTTCGATAATTAAAATTAGGGGTAAGGGGACAAGAATTAGGGCAATAGCTGTTAAAGTTAGTAGGGGACGACTGGCAGATTGCAGGATATTAAACACACCAGAAAGGGTGAGAATAATATAGCTAGTTACCATACAAAAGATTTCATAACCATTAGGAATTACTGGTTTAGGAGTGAGACGACGCACGCGATCGATTAACCAAAATAAACAGCCAAAATAGGCAAAAATTATGATTCCTGTCCCAAAAACTAAACTAAAATTCGTACCATCTTGACTTAAAAGTAATAGTAAAGTAAGGAAAGAAGTATGCAGAAAATCAGCTACCCAAGTGAGGTTAATTAGGCGAATAACTGAGATATTATTTAGTTTTTGTTTTAACTGTTGTAATCGCAATTTTTCGGTTTTGTATTCAATTTGATTGGCATCGGCAATTTGTTCTAGGGAGCGAAAATTACGAACTAAATTTCTTAAAACTGTCTCATTTCCTGCTAGGTTTGGTAAATAAATTGCTTGACCAATTACTCCTCTATCTCCCAGTATTTTCGCTTTATCGGAATCAAAAGCTAATCCTGATACACTTAAATAACTATTTTTAGTAAAAGTGGAATTACTAAAATCTACCTGATCTAAAAGTTTCACATCTTGAAAACTAACCACACCATTAAAATAACTAGACCGGAAAGCGCCTGATTTTTCAAAAGTGGCATTTCTAAAGGTTAATAAACTTAAAAATCTACTCTTAGAAAATAGCGGACGATCTCGCCATTGACTTTGGGAAAAATTAGCTTCTTTTTCCCAGAAAGTACGGGTAAAATCTGCGAGTTTATCGTATTTAGTTTGATCAAAATAAGCTTCGGCAGTAAAATGACTGCGATGGAAGTTAGTAATACTTTTAAAATGTGCGCTGCGAAAGATGGCTTTATTTAAAAATTGACTTTGACTAAAATTTACATCTCCCATAAAATTGGCTTTGGTAAATTTTGCCACCCTAGCAAAACGCGATTCTACCCAATTACTTTCACGACTAAATTTTGCTGCCATTGCTTCGACAATTTGCAGAAAAAAAGTCTTAGAAAAGTCCACTTCTCCCATAAATACGGTTCCCTGCAACTTCACCGGTCCGCGAAATACTGTGACATTAAAAACTGGTTCATCACTATCGAATAAGAAATTTTCGTCCTGTTGTAATAACTGTTCTTCCGTGGGGGATAATAGAGTAGCGAGAGCCACTTTTGTTAAAGGAGTCGGTAAACCCAGACGGGAAGCGATAAAATTGCCTTGAATTAAGGAATTACTAAAATCTAAACCTAGGGGTTGTTTAGCGCGATTAATTTGACCTTGAATCTGTTGATAAAATTGTTCTTGCAGTTCCTTATTTTCATC
>NZ_JASJFG010000764.1:0-1325 GCF_030065375.1 Microcystis sp. M49636_WE2
CCCCGGATGGTAAGCAAGTTTTCTTAACAATTGTAAGAATTTTTAATATTTCTTTTCTAGTTGGCACCTACTCCCTTATCATTAGGAGGAAAGTTTTTTAAGCATTTCTAAGGATACGGAGGTTTACCCTTGGCCATTCCTCTTTTAAATTACGCCCCCAAGTCCCAAAACGTGCGGGTAGCTGGTTATGATGTCGGTGGAGACGAAAAACCGAGAGTTTACACGACGGAAAATGTCCTCTCCCCTAGCGACCTGGACGATTTAATCGAAGCCGCTTACCGTCAGATTTTCTTCCATGCCTTCAAATGGGATCGGGAACCCTTCCTCGAATCCCAATTACGCAATGGACAATTATCGGTGCGGGATTTCATTCGTGGTTTACTGTTATCGAAAACCTTCTATAACAGCTTCTACGAGAAAAACAGCAACTATCGCTTTGTCGAACAGGTAGTACAAAGAGTTCTCGGTCGCGATGTCTATAGCGAAAGAGAAAAAATTGCTTGGTCGATTGTCGTTGCCACCAAAGGTATTCAAGGTTTTGTCGATCAACTTCTCAACAGTGACGAGTATCTGCAAAGCTTTGGTTATGATACCGTTCCCTACCAACGTCGTCGCACCCTAGCCAGCCGCGAAATCGGTGAACGTCCATTCAACATCACCTCGCCTCGCTACGATGGCTACTATCGTGGTATTTTGGGCTTCCCCCAAATCGTTTGGCAGAATGCTGTCCGTCGCTATGTTCCCCAAGAGCAAAAACCCAAAGCTGGCGATCCTTCCAGCTTCTTGGCCATGGCCCGGGGTCTCGGTAGCGCCAAAGGCAATCCTGTACCAAGAGTCTCCGCTATGAATATTAACATCGAGGCTTCTGTACCCCGTCGTTAATTTTTAGCTAAACCTGCCGGGGAGAGTCCCTAATTGGCAGAATGACCCCCGAACCATAATCAGGTTATTTTGTGAATTGGTGGCTCTCCATTAGGGGTTACTCCTGAGATAATCCCCCCACCGAGAACGATTTCCCCTTCATAAATCACGGCTGCCTGGCCCGGGGTGATACTAAATTGTGGTTCATCAAAAACCAGTTTCACTTGATTATTTTCTAGGGGAATAACATTGACGGGAACGGCCGGAGAACGATAACGTACCTGTACTTGCGCGCGGATAGGGGTGGTGGGTTCGGCAATAGAAACCCAGTTCATCCGTCCGACAAGACAAGCGGCACTAACGGCACTTTCGCGATTACCGACGATAACCCGATTCATGACGGGATCAAGTTTTACCACATAGAGAGGTTCGGCGGCGGCGATGCCGATGCCTTTGCGTTGTCC
>NZ_JASJFG010000138.1:0-3956 GCF_030065375.1 Microcystis sp. M49636_WE2
GTCATTATAGTAGTTGTCGCCGTTTTTCTTCAAATTCGTACTCAGAAATTAATCCTTCTTGCCGGAGGCGCTCTAATTCCCTTAAAGCTGCCCCGATCGCCTCTACTTGTTTAGGCTCTAAACTGGGGACAGTGGCAGCAGTGGTGGCAGTGGGAAAATAGTTAGCGAAAAATTGGTTATCTTGGATTAAATACCACACCGCATCGATCGCGCAAGCCACCCGGGGAATCGGAGTTTGCCAAAGGAGAAGATAAATAATTCCCCAGAGAGGTTGACCGAGATAGAATTTATGAATACCGGCGATAGGAAAGGGTAAAGCGAGAATGCTGCCGATAAAAGCCAGAAAAATCGCTAATTTACGGCTTTTGGGCTTACTTAATAATTTTTCCACCAGAAGCATGAGACCTGTTCGAGATTGATTTTAGCCTGATCTGAACCTTCTATCGTGAACTACTCTCAAGGTCTTTGAGAGCTTCCTATTTCACGGGGGATTGCCTCAAGACGGACTTACGCCCAGCTTTTGGTCTTATATCCCCTCTATAGGCAGTATCGCTAGTTCCTAACGACAATATCCGTAAGGCTTCATCTCTGATATTTATCGCCGCATTTATGTCCCGGTCATGGATTGTTTTGCAATGTTCACAAGTCCATATTCTAACATCAAGCGGCAAACTACCCACTTGATTCAGACAGACATGACAAGTCTTAGAACTAGGGAAAAACCTATCAACTTCAATATAGGTTTTTCCCTCCCATTCTGCCTTGTATTTAAGCATTGTACAAAACATTCCCCAACTACAATCACTAATAGCCTTAGCTAAATTATGATTGCGTACCATGCCTTTGACATTGAGATTTTCTACCGCAATAACTTGGTTTTCGTTAACTATCTTACGGGATAGCTTGTGGAGAAAATCCTCACGACATCTTGAGATTTTAGAGTGAACTTTAGCTACTTTACCTCTAGCTTTTTGACGGTTGTTACTGCCTTTCTTTTTACGCGATAACTTTTGTTGTTTCCTTTTTAGATTACGTTGATGTTTGGCTAAATGTCTAGGATTATCATATTTACTACCATTACTGGTAATACAAAAATGAGTTAATCCTAAATCAATTCCTATGGCTTTTCCATCTATCCCCCCGCCTTCGTCACCCCCCTGCTCCCCTTGATCAGGGGGAGATTGCCCGTCATCAACTAAAATAGAAGCGTAGTATTTACCGTCTGGGTTTTTTGAGATAGTAACGGTTTTAATTGTTCCTGCAAATTCCCGATGACGAACACAATAAACTAATCCAACTTTACCCGGTAATTTGAGGTAGTCACCTTCAAATTTGACATTAGCTGGATAGCTAATTGATTGTTTACCATGTTTAGATTTGAATCTTGGTAATCTCGCCCGTTTCTCAAAGAAATTTTGATAAGCTTGGGATAAGTTCAAAGCGACAACCTGTAAGCACTGGGAATAAGCATCTGTCAACCACTCATATTCTTTTTTGAGACTAGGCAATAGTCCCTGAATATAGTTTCGTGTCAGTCCTTTTCCTGTGGTTTTATAGGTTTCTTGGCATAAATTCAGGGAATAATTCCAAAACCAACGACAACAGCCAAAGCTTTTTGCTAAGGCTATTTCTTGCTCGGTATTAGGCTTAAGTCTGAATTTGTACGCTTTGTACATAAGAGTTATCAAGAAACCATAACTATGATAACATGGTTTTCGAGAATTGTCTGTATACAAAGTCAGCAGAAGTCCATAAAAGCGAGGGACTTTTGCTGACATTCAGTTAAAATACTCTTTGGTTCTAACATAGGGATAAGCGATGACTACCAGAATCAAGGAAATCTTTCAAACAGGACAACCCGATCAATCCGTCACCGTGCAGGGTTGGGTGAGAACAAAACGAGAATTAAAAGAATTTACTTTCCTGGAAGTTAATGATGGCTCATCCCTGGCCAACTTACAAGTTATCCTCGAACCGACTTTACCCGATTATGAAAATGTACTAAAAGCAATTAGTACAGGAGCGGCGATCGCTGTTTCGGGAAATTTGGTTCCTTCCCCGGGTAAAGGGCAAAATATCGAGTTAAAAGCGGCCGAAATCACCCTTTATGGTGACTGTCCTGCGGATTATCCCCTACAAAAAAAACGTCATTCCTTTGAATTTCTGAGAACCATTGCCCATCTGCGAGCAAGAACCAACACCCTAGGAGCAGTAATGCGGGTTAGAAACGCTTGCGCTACCGCTATCCACACTTTTTTCCAAGAAAAGGGCTTTATTTGGGTACATACTCCCATTATTACCGCTAACGACTGCGAAGGTGCGGGAGAATTATTTACTGTCACCAGTTTAGATTTAAAAAAACCAGCCAATTTTGCCGAGGATTTCTTTGGTAAACGGGCCTATTTAACCGTCAGTGGACAATTACAAGCGGAAGTAATGGCCATGGCTTTATCTAATGTTTACACTTTTGGCCCGACTTTTCGCGCCGAAAATTCTAATACTTCCCGTCATCTGGCCGAGTTTTGGATGGTGGAACCGGAAATGGCTTTTTGTGATCTGGAAGGGGATCAGGATTTAGCAGAAGCTTTTCTGAAATATATCTTTAAATTCGTCTTAGAAAATTGTCCCGAAGATTTGCAGTTTTTTAACGAACGTATCGATAAAACGGTGTTAAGTACGGCCGAGAATATCGTTAATAGCGAGTTTGGCCGGATTACCTACAGCGAAGCGATCGAGTTATTAGAAAAAGCCGATCGTCAGTTCGAGTTTCCAGTAGAATGGGGCGTAGATTTACAGTCAGAACACGAACGTTATCTAGCGGAGGAACTATTTAAAAAACCCGTGATTGTCACTAATTATCCCAAGACAATCAAAGCTTTTTATATGCGTCTAGATGACAATAATAAAACCGTTTCTGCTATGGATATTTTAGCACCCAAGATCGGCGAAATTATCGGCGGTTCCCAACGGGAAGAGCGATTAGATGTATTAATCCAAAGAATGCAGGAACAGGGAATGAATCCCGATGATTTGTGGTGGTATTTAGATCTGCGTCGCTACGGTTCCGTTCCCCACGCCGGTTTTGGTTTAGGATTCGAGCGTCTGGTACAATTCATGACGGGAATGACCAATATTCGCGATGTGATTCCTTTCCCCCGTACCCCTTTAAGTGCCGACTTTTAGAATGATGTCTAGGATCGACAGGAGAAAGGAGGAATGTAGATATTTATTAAATTGTAGCTTAGGCTACAGACTTGGAGTAGAAAATGTTTGTTGTTTCACTGTCCCCCTCTACGTTCTTTGTCCCCTTTCTCCTGTAACAGTTCTTAATGGGTTTGTCTGAGTTTAGCCTGATTGATAATGATAGCGAGCTTGTAAAAAATAAACCTTATTTCCTGTGACTTTATAAACCAAACGATGCTCTAAATCGATCCGTCGTGACCAAGTGTCGGCAGCAATATACTTAAGAGGTTCGGGTTTACCCAATCCTGTAAACGGATCGCCATCCAAAATATCTGCTACTAAGTCTAAAATTTTATCGCCTTTTTTCGGTTCGTTCCGATACCACCAAGCTAAATCTGCTTTGAAATCAGGACTAAAAACGGGCAAATAACCATGAATAGGATTGTTTTTAGGTTTATCTGGCTTATTTTCTCTTTTAGGACTCAATTCCTAGCTCCCCTTTCAATTCAGCTAATGTTTGAGGAGTTGCATCTTCTGTCTGGGTCCATGCTAAAGAGCGAAATAAGCGTTGGGCATTTTCTGGCGATCGCAGTAAATAAACACACTCTAATAAACTGGAAAGCTCATCTTCAGCAATTAAGGCCACATTTTTCTGATTGCGACGCTTAATGACGATAATTTGAGATTCGTCACACACCTGATCTAAGAGACTCGCTAAATTCATTCTCGCCTGAGAGTAGGTGGTTTCTTTGCTTAACATGATTTTTAGGGGA
>NZ_JASJFG010000787.1:0-1949 GCF_030065375.1 Microcystis sp. M49636_WE2
AAGTTAAACTCTAGAGGCGTTTCAAAGGCATCAATGATCGCGGAGGTGTCGGAGGAGAACGTCGCAGCATCAACCATATATGATAGACTCGGCAGTTAATCGGGCATTTTATCTTAACTCGCTCTGGCAACCCCCGACAAGTCGATTAATCTTCAGGTAAAACCCCACACCCTGTCCCCACGAACAACTTTTTCATCAAACCCTAGTTAGGAGAAGCATTGGGGGGAGTGGGACTGGTAACAGGTGCGGGGGGTGTCGTCCCGGTCGTGGGACTGGTGACAGGTGCGGGAGAAATCGATGGATTGGAAACGGGATAACGACTCAGGAATTGCCAAGCGATCGCAGCCAGCAAACCGAGAACACCGACTGCGATCGCTACCACGACTAGGGTTGAAACGGTAGTGGGTGCGGGGGGAGAGGTAGGACTAGAAACAGAAGAAGATGCGGGGGGGGGAGTGGGTATTGCTGTCACCGCTTCTTCTCCGGAGTAGGTGTCTCCTCTGTGATCAAAATCTTGGTCATTAAGATCGGGAATAATTCGTTCTTTGGCCTCAGCATAAATTAAAGGCCTGACAGTTTCAGCCGTAGGAACTACCCGACAATAAACTAGGGCGATGGTGGAGTTATCGTGACCGTTTTTCTGGTTAGCTAGTTGTAATAAACTTTCCCCCACTGCGGTTACAGTTTTCTCCCCTTGTAAAAGAGGCAGAATTTCACTGTCCCAGTATTGTTCTACCCGATCGTAATCACTTAAACCATCGGAACAGAGGAGAAAAACACAGTCTTGATCAATAATCAACCTCTGAACGGTGGGATAGAGATTAGTGGCGCTACTCATGCCCAAAGCTTGCACCAAGGCCCCGGCGTTGGGATACTGTATGGCATCACGATAGAGGAGATAGCCTAATTTCACTTCCCGGTCAGCGAGATCATCATCCACCGTCACTTGATGACAACCCTGGGCAGTAATCCAATAGATACGGGAATCCCCCACATGGGCCGCGTACATTTCCTCGGCCTGGCCAAAGGCCATAACTAGAGTCGTACCCATGCGCCGGCGATCTTGTCTTGACTCCTGATCATTGCGTTGACTGATCAGATCATTGGTGACACGAATCGCCTGTTCGAGGACAAGACTGTGACTATCGGGATAGACTTGAATATCAGTGGTGGGACTCTGATTAATTTCCCTAGGCAGGGTTTCGATCGCCAATTGAGCAGCGATTTCGCCCCCTTCCTGACCACCGATGCCATCACAGACAATCGCCAGGGGATTTTGACCATTAGACAGGGTTATGGCCTGATTAGCTGGGGGATAACAGGCATCCTCGTTGTGTTCCCGCACCGGACCGGTATCGGTGCAGGTAAAAATCTCATAGGTGCGTTCTTGACCTCTACCGTAGTGCTGTAGTGCATAATCGAGAATAGCGATCAGGGATTCCGGGCGATCGAGATCACCGGATTCTAGCTCTTGGGTCAGGGATGCGAGAAAATCTTGAATATTAGCGGCTGCCGTCGGGATCAGACCGGCCCAGAAAGCCCCTAAATCTCGTAAATTGGGAGCGGTGACCTCGTCTTTGCTTAATTCTAGTAATTGCAGCAGCTGATTATTCACTCTCGTCAGAAAAGGGTTAAGCAGACTAGAGACCATAGCTTTTTTCTGGAGGGGATACCAGAGTTTGGCCATTTGCCATAACCAGTGAATTTGCCTTAAATCGGAAGCTTGCGACCAAACCTCGGCCAGAGTGGGCAATAGTTCTGGATAAATTAATTCTCCCGTTTCATCGAGGGGAATAGTGCCGTATTCTAACAGCCAGATGTCCATATTTAAGCGTTCATCGGGACTGGGAATATAGCCATAGACTTGGGGAATGTGGAGATGGAAGGGTAACAATTTTAGGTAGAGGGAAATCCAGCTAGGAGGTTCGTCCGGCGCTTGGGGTGCTTGA
>NZ_JASJFG010000121.1:0-1097 GCF_030065375.1 Microcystis sp. M49636_WE2
AAGATCGACTTCCCCACCCCAATTATCTTTTACCTTGCGATTGACTAACATTTCAACTATAAATTCCATTTCCGTGGCGTAGTCGTCCTCATCATATTGGGTAAAAAGTTCGCTAGGATGTCCTCGCTGCTCGCTAAAAGCTGTCTTCAGATCCACTTCTGCCAGCCGCGCCAACAATTGCAAAGCATCAAATAAATTACTCTTACCAGAAGCATTAACCCCAGCAACTACAGTAAGCGGCGTAAATTCCATTTCAAAATTATGAAAGGATTTAAAGCCATGAATTTTAATATAAGTAATCATAGTTTTAGGCGATAGGTAATATTAAAACATCAGCGCGACATTTAACCATACTGGACAATCTTTTTAACTTTCGCCTGATACCGTCCTACTATAATCTAGACATTGGCTTTCAGGGGTAGTGCGATTACGCCGATTTTGTCGGGTGCGTTACCTGCCGCAAGGAGGGAGAACGCACCTTACCGATCGATTCCTGAGAGTATAGGGTCTTAGTCTGACAAAACCCATAGACAACAGCTTATCTGGCTGACGGCCGACGGCTGAGGACTGGCGGCTAAAAATTAACATTGCAAGAAAACTTAACAATTGGCCAAGAAACTCGATCGAGTAGGTAGAATAGCAAGTAAACCATTTTGTAAACTCCAACCGATTAACTAACTAGAATAGAGATAACCCAGAACGCCTGTGATAGATAAAAGACGCACTACTCGCGATCTCCCCCAAATTAACGAAAGAATCCGCTTTCCCGAAATCCGCGTTATCGATAGCGACGGCTCTCAACTGGGAATTATTACTCCTGCCGACGCTTTGCGCGTGGCCGAAGAAAAGGAACTTGATCTCGTCCTCGTCAGTGAAACGGCAAGTCCTCCCGTTTGCCGGATTATGGACTATGGTAAGTACAAGTTTGAACAGGAGAAAAAGGCCCGCGAAGCCAAGAAAAAACAGCATACAGCCGATATAAAAGAAGTTAAAATGCGCTATAAAATCGATGAGCATGACTACAACGTGCGAGTCAACCAAGCGCAACGTTTTTTAAAAGCGGGAGATAAGGTAAAAGCGACGATTACCTTCCGAGG
>NZ_JASJFG010000604.1:0-5518 GCF_030065375.1 Microcystis sp. M49636_WE2
AGATATCGGCATCACCACCGGTAGTTAAATAAGGACGAAATAAACCAACTTTTTGAAAAGCTTCTCGACGAATAGCGAGGTTAGCAGTTTGACCGTAGGGACAAAAAGAATGTTCTAAAAGAAATTTTGGTGACATAAAGTGACGACGTTCCGCATACTTTTCCAACCAAGTGGAACCAGTTAAGGCGGCAATTTCACCCGCTACCAGACCGATACTACTATCTTTAAAGGGTTGAACCAGTTCTGTCAACCATTGCGCTGCGGGACGACAATCGGCATCGGTGAAGGCCAGAAAAGGATAACGAGCGCTTTTGATCCCTTTGTTACGAGCAGCGTAGGAGCTTTGTATATGATTTTCGCTTAAAATGATCAGGTTCAGTCCCCTGTGTTCTTGTGCTGCCTTTCCTAATAATTCTCCCGTGCGATCGCCACTATTATTATCAACTAAAATATATTCAACTAATTGACGGGGATAGGTCTGTTTGGCTAAACAATCAATGAGAGGGGGTAGATCTTTCTCTCCGTTATAAATTGGCACGATCACGGATACTTCGGGCAAGAACTGCAAGGTAGTTGACATCGTTGGAGTCCAATAAACGGGGGACGGTTGAACTATTCGCTACAATACTACTATAATCAAGAGCAACAAAAAGCAAGTCTATTGTCACTTATTTTAGACCAACGATGAAAAGTTTCTTCCGAAAATTATTTTTCTATGTGGGTATTCTTTGGCTCTCACCTTTAATCATTGCTTTTCAGGTAGCTAATAATCGAGAACTTATCTTAGGTGATGTGCGGCGTTGGGTAGAGTTATTAGGCTGGGAAAAAAGAGCAGATTGGTTACAATTCTTAGCTCTGTGTCTAGAGGCAAAAGAATTTAGAAATTTATATTATTGTCGTCTTTTTCAAGGTGGTTCATTCAGCCGTTTTTTTATGTATATTCTTAGGTTTTTCTATCGAGAAAGTTCCTACTTATTTCTAGATTCTTCCTGTTCGATTGGCAAAGGATTATTTATTCAACACGGTTTTAGTACGATTGTTATGGCGGATTTGGGCGATAACTGTTGGATTAATCAACAGGTAACAATTGGCTATAAAGATAAAAGCGGTCGCCCCAAAATTGGCAATAATGTCAGGATTACCGCCGGCGCTAAAGTCTTAGGAAACATTACCATCGGTGATAATGTCACCGTGGGCGCAAATTCAGTGGTAGTCAAAGATGTTCCCCCTAATTGTGTAGTGGTGGGTATTCCCGCTCGTATTATTAAACGGGACGGCGTTAAAGTAGATGAAAAATTATAAACGTTGACTTAAAATATATTCGGCAATTGCCAGATCTCCGCGGGTAGTAATTTTTAAGTTAGTTTCTTCACCGACGACAATTTTGACAGGAAAACCACATTTTTCTAATAAGGCGGCATCGTCGGTGACTTCCCAAGCTAATTTTCGGCCCTGTTCATGACATTCTTTTAATAATTTTACCTGAAAACCCTGGGGCGTTTGGGCTGCCCACAACCGCGAGCGATCAGGTGTATCCTCAATCCAGCCCTTGCTATCGACAATTTTAATCGTATCTTTCACCGGAATCGCCGCAATGAAACCCTGACAAGTGGCTAAAGCGGCGGCACAGCGATCGAATAATTCGGGAGTGGCTAAACATCGCGCCCCATCGTGAATTAAAACCGTCTCAGCCCCCTCTGGTAGGGCTTGTAAGCCATTGTAAACCGATTTTTGTCTGGTTTCGCCTCCTTGGATGATTTGCACGGGTTTAAGGGCATTTATGGCGGTGATAATTTCTCGGATATCCTCAAAGTCTTCCGGTTGTGCCATAATCCCAATCCAGATAATTGCCCTGGATTCCATGGCAGCCAGCAAAGTCCAAGTCAGGAGAGGTTTTCCGTGCAGGGTGAGCAGTAACTTATTGCGATCGCTGCCCATCCGTTTACCCATTCCCGCTGCTGGAATTAACAAATACATATTTTTTTCAGGTAAAAAGTTAAGAATTCAGTGGACAGGAGTGGGGAGCTTTTTGCTGGTTAAGTAAGTGGTTTCAATATATCCCCCCTTAATCCCCCCTTGATAAGGGGGGTGCCGATCCCCCCTTAATCCCCCCTTGATAAGGGGGTGCCGATGATTGTTAATCGCTTCAATAACCCCAAAACTATGCCTCTTCAGAGAATAAATCGAGGGGAAAGTGACCATAAGTACCGACTAATTGATCATTTTCTGATTGACAAGAAACCAGGACACCGCGATAGGTTCCCGTATAGGAATCGAGATAGGAAGCTTGTCTTTGGGTATTATATTTAATATACACCGCTCCCAGTTCTGGCTGGTCTTCTGGGAGAGTATTAGGTAGGGGGTATCCTAGGGCTTGTAGATAACTTTTTAGGGCTTTAAATCCCTCTTCATTGTTATCGGCACAGATACCTAAATTAATTGATTCCGAACCTTGGTTAACTAATAAAATTGCCTGTCTTAGAGCTTCTTCTTCTTCAGAAGATTGGGCAATTTTTAGTTTAATACATCCATATTCTTTTAGGAGTTTCAAGGCTTCTTCAATAGACATGAGCGGTTATATAGGCGGGGCTAAAGATAAAAAATAAGCTGGTGCTGCTGTCCTTAACGACAAATTCCCAAGGAAAAAAGCCCTAAATCATGGAGATTTGGAGATAGGAAAATTTTGCATTGGTCTTAATCGTAAGCCTGGCAATCCCGATCATATCAGGTTAGGGACAGGAAAATTTATCGGACTTGTTCGATCGCTCCGGGTTGTGCGGGCATTTCACTCACCGCTTTTTGATAGCCGAAGTAAGAACCTATAATAATTCCAGCACCAAAACCAATCCCTAGGTAAGGCAAAATTACACTGAGGGGAAAAGAGGAGTGTCTCTGATGAGATAGAGTCTCAGCAGCTTCAGTTAACTCCTCCCGTTTCTCTAGGGCTTTTTCTTCGGTTGTTTCAGAGTCTTCCAGTTAAATTTCCGCCACGGCTCTTTCGATTAAACGACGAGCCAGGGTTTGAATGCCAGTATGTTCATAGTAATTAGTCGTCATATCGAGGAATGCCCCGACATATACCAATTTATCGGCAGAAAAGTCGATAAATCCCTGGATTTTGCTCAATAATCCCTGCTGGCTCAAACTGCGATCGCTGACAAAACCACTCATCCAACCTTTAGTGGAGTCGAAACTTTGACCGATAAAGTCTAATTTTCTGGCAGTATTTCCCCCCGGAATCAATTCTTTAATACTGCCGAAAGTGGAGTTAGATTCTAATTCTTCCGGCCTGAGAATGCTCAGGCTCGATTCCACTTTGCGGATAAAACTGCCCCCCAGAGGGATTAAACCATCCAAACAAACTAACGCCGCCATCCGCATCAAGGATTCGCCGCTATAATCTCCTAGGGAAGCGACGAAATCCCCGATACTATCCCCCGGAATGCCATTAATTTGACAAAAAGCGACTAATTCGGTCACTAATTTCAGGGTTAGATCGATGGTTTGCGCTTTTTCGGGAGCAGGGGTTAATCTTTCGATTAAACCGCCCATGAGGGGAATTTTACCACCGACGGCATTAGCAAGAGAGGCGGCGGCTAGGGCATTATCGGCGCTGTCGATGGTTTGGTAGAGCCAAAGCGCCCGTTGATAGCCCTGGGATTTATCATTAAACAACCAAACGGCTCGATCGCCAATCTGTTGGATCATGCTTTCGTCGGTTTCACCAGTGACTTTGATAATCGTATTTTTAAACCCGACTAGGTTATCCCACTCTCCCGGCACCACATAATCAAGGGTTTTGAGAACTTTGACGGTGAGATTATTAGTCGGTAATTCGTCCACCAGTTCAAAAATTGGCTTACTCACGGATGTCTCCTTACTTTAATTTTGCTAGACCATCTAAATCGAACTTAGCTAACCAAGCTTGGCGATCGCTGGCGGTAAAATCCGCATCCCGCGATAAAACCTTGACTTGATAGCGATTATTGACTAAAACGGCGGTGGCGGTTGCACCCTGTTTCACAGAGGGAAAACCTTTAATCGTGGTTTGACTGTCTTGGAATTTATTGGCCGCCGCGGGATTATTGCTAATGTCAGATATGGCTAACATAGCCACAACTTTGCCATTTTGCTTCAGTTTTGCCTCGGCAAAGCCTTTTTTTTCCTGGGTATAGACGCGCTCGTATCCTCCCCCAGAAGGCGGGAAAAACCGATTAAAACTGCCGCCAGAGGTGGATTCTTTCACCACTGCCGCCGCCCCGCGAGCGGTACTTTCTTGTTGCGCTTGGTCAAATTGTGAGGGAGCTTTAGCACAGGAGGTTACTAGCAAAAGTACCGCTAATACCCCTGCTATCAAGATTTTGCCAAATCGAAAGCTCATAGTTCTCTTAATTAAAACTTACTAATGTTTGTTTGTAGTATATCTCTCGCTTATTGCTGATTATTGTTAAGTTTTTCTAGATTCTCTCACACCAGACCGAAAAAAAACAGAAAATCAGCAAAATTCGAGTCAATAACTAATTTTTAGGAGTACATCTCAATATTACCTCAAGGGGTGACAAAGAGGTTTAAAGGTAGGCAGGATAAAGACTCTAGCCAAATGTCCCCCAAAGAAATAGAGTGGTTATGGCAACCACTCAAAAATTTAAAATGTTACCATCATTCTATCAGGCTTGTTTACAAGCTAATCTGAGCGAAGCACAATATCTTACCCTGCAAATCCTCATACTGCTCTTACAAGGTCACAGAACGGTACAATTAGAGAGATTAGCTGCCCTATTTCCTCAACCAATTACCTTTGAAAGCAGAAGAAGAAATTTACAGAGGTTTCTTAAGTTACCGCAATTAAGTGTGAAATTGTTATGGTTTCCGCTAATTAAACACATTATTAAGCAAGAGTTTAGCCGAAAAAATAAAAATCGACATCAAAGAAGAAAACTGAAAAAACTTAGGCATCTAGGACATCTGTTATTGGTAATCGACAGAACGGATTGGAAAGGAAGAAATTTATTTGTAGCCAGTGTTATTTGTGGAAAAAGAGCCTTACCTGTGTACTGGATATTGCTAGATAAAAAAGGAAGTAGTAATCTGGGGGAACAAAAAAAATTTCTGAAGCCTGTGTTAAAAATCTTAAAATGTTATCCAGTCGTCGTGATCGGTGATCGAGAATTTCAGAGTGTTCAACTAGGAAAGTGGCTAGACGAAAAGGGTATAGCCTTTATTATGAGGCAAAAGAAGGGAACATCTTTGCTGTTATCAGGTGAAGACAAATATCAACCTCTAAAAGCTCTGGATATTCCACCAGGGACTGAGCAGTTTTTCTCAGGAATTTATTATACATATTCTCATAAACTTGGACCTTTTAATTTGGCAACTCGCGGTCAGAGACGCTATCGTAGTAAACAAGCCGAAGCTCCCTGGTATCTTCTTACTAATCTTGACTCTTTAGAGAAGACTTTAAAGTTATATGAATCTCGTTTTGGCATTGAAGCTATGTTCAAAGATTGTAAAACGGGAG
>NZ_JASJFG010000205.1:0-2889 GCF_030065375.1 Microcystis sp. M49636_WE2
TTAGATTAAATAATAATTCTCAACCAGAACCAGATTTAAGTTTACTAATACCTCGATCGGATTTTTATGTTGCTGCCTATCCTTGTCCTCAAGATATCTATTTAATTATTGAAGTTTCCGATTCTACCCTCGATTATGATCGCTATACTAAAATCCCTCTTTATGCAGAGGCAAATATTAAAGAAGTTTGGATCGTTAATCTCAAGGAAGAATGTTTAGAAGTTTATCGCCATCCGCTGCAGGGTAGTTATCAGGATATTCAGAAATATTATCGAGGTGAAAGTATTTTTATTGAATCCTTTCCAGCAATAGAGTTAACTTTAATTGAAATACTCGGCAATAAAAGTTAGATCAAAAGTTAAACTTAGATATCGTGAGGATTAATGCCTAATTCCCGCAGTTTATTCGCTAATCGTTCCGCTTTTGCAAGAGGGATCAAGGAGAAAATCAAGGATTTACAATCTCGGTTTCACAACAGTCCACTGGGTTACGGGGGCCATGGCTTTCCAACCTAAAAACTTGCCGACCGGTTCGGCTTTTTCAATGCCAATCCGCAGCAGTTCCCCTCCTAATTTACTATGCCATTGCAAGAGGACTAATTCGCTTTCAATTGTAACAGTGTTGGCAACAAGACGACCCCCGGGGCGCAGGGCTAACCAACAGGTTTCCAATAGGTGGGGTGTGGTGATACCGCCACCAATAAAAATAGCGTCCGGTTGCGGTAAATCTTCCAGGGCGCTCGGTGCGATTCCGGCGACGATTTGCAGATGGGGCGTTCCCAGGGCGGCGGCATTATCGGCAATGTATTGTAATCTGGTGGGATGATGTTCGATCGCAATCCCCTGGCAACGGCGATCGCTACGCAGCCACTCAATGGCAATGGAACCACAACCCGCCCCCACATCCCAGAGCAATTGTCCGGGTAGGGGAGCCAATCTACTCAGCGTGATAGCACGAACTTCTCTTTTTGTCAACTGTCCGTCATGATTGTAGGCAGAATCCGGCAGTCCTGGAAGGCGCGGCGCCCAGGTGGGGGGATGGGAGGAGATGCAGCTAATGGCGATGACATTTAAATCCGCCAGATTTGTAAACTGCCAATCGTTGGCGATGCCTTGAATGTGGCGTTCTCGGGTTCCCCCTAGATGTTCTAAAACCGTGATGGAACTCTCGCCAAAACCTCCCTCCCTGAGCAGCCGAGCAGCGAGCGCCGGAGTCTGGGCATCAGCACTCAGTACCAGCAGTTTAGCACCGGGATAAAGCACCCCATTCAACCAAGCCGGAGGACGACCGCACAAACTCAAAGTTTCCACTTCACTCAGGGACCAACCCAAACGACTACAGGCAAGACTGAAGGCAGAAGGAGAGGGAATAATCGTCATTTCCTCTAGGGGAATCTGGCGGGTGAGGGTGACACCAATTCCGTAGCACATGGGATCACCACTGGCCAAAACACAGACGGATTGACCACGACGGCGGATAATCTCGTTAACAGAGTCTTGGATGGGAGAAGTCCAGAGCAGTTTTTGCCGTTGATCCTCTGGGGGTAACATTGCCAGATGTCGTTCACCACCGACAATAACTGATGCTAAAGAAAGCAGACTTCGCCCTACTGAACTTAACCCTTCTAAGCCATCTTCACCAATTCCTATAATCGATAGCCATTTCGACTGACAATTGCGATCCGCCATGTCTAAAAAAAATTTTGGTTGTTGCTGAATCAAAGTATGATATTGGGTTCTTCGGTTTGTGTTATGCAATGGAGGGGGGTTATAAAGGATAAAACCCTTACACAGAAAGACATTGCTTCGATTTTTGCCAATTGTTTTCTATCTAGAACGAGCTAATCAATTGAGTCTCTTGCCATATAAGGATTTAGTCGATTTATGCCCCCTGATCGAATCATACCAAGTAACGAAGAGCCTGATATTGATTTTCTGGTTGATTCTTAATGACATATTTTACCTCAAGAAAAAAGGGGTCTTAGGGGTTTAAAAAAAACCGATTAACTTTAATATCACCGGCATCGATCATAGCATTATCAACATCTGTATTTTTCACAGAAGGATAAGCAGAATTTTTCACAGAAGGATAGACAGATGAAAAGTTGTGCTTATCTTTTATCATTAGTTGAAGTCTTACCCGTAAACCGACAGGCGATGTGGGATATCCTGCATAGCCCTCTGTAAATTCAGGCTGAAAAATAAAACGACCATCCGCATCGGTGATACTCTCTTTGGTCAAGCCCTCGCCTATATTAGTATATCTCACCTTAGCTCCGGCAATGGTTTTTCCGGTTGACTCTTCGATAAACCGTCCCTTAATCCCCGGCGCAGAAATTAATTTTGAGCTACAACTACTGACCAATAACATCAAGGGAGCTAATAAGGTAATTGTCAGTTGTTTAGGAAGTAGGTTCATGTCTATCTCCGATGAAGAAATGATACAGCAAAAAATCCGAGAGGAACTAACAAACTAAATAAAGAATTGGGTTCGGGAATAGGCTGATTAAATGGAAATAGTTGAGCATTGTTAACGGTGAGAGCCGAAGTCTGGTCAAAACTGCCAACATCAACCACTCCCCAAGCGATGCTGTAAGTTCCGGGACTAAAGGTTTGCGTGTAACTCCCCGAAACTTGACGACTGAAATTAGTGCTAGAAGGGATTAAGGTACTGATAGAACTATTGGTACTCGCTAAAGTTTGAATTTGATCATTGAGGGCAATAAAAGCATAATCATCAAAATCAAATCCAGCAATTCTCATTTTGAAAACAAAAGAAGATAAAGTTCTCTTGTTCACATAGAGAACTTCTGTCTAATTATCATTTTTTTTCAAGATAATCATCATAATTAGCTTCAAGAGACAGTTTTAAAATATCTGCCCATAAAAA
>NZ_JASJFG010000699.1:0-1550 GCF_030065375.1 Microcystis sp. M49636_WE2
AAAGCTTTAACCGATAAGGACAAAAAAGATTTAATGTTCGGACTGCTGTGGGATGTGGATTGGATCGCCCTTAGTTTTGTGCGTAATCCCCAAGATATCCTCGAAATTAAAGAATTAATCGCCAGTGCGGGTAAATCTATCCCCGTGATCGCTAAAATTGAAAAACACGAAGCGATCGAGGAAATGGAGGCAATTTTATCCCTCTGTGATGGTGTTATGGTGGCCAGGGGAGATTTAGGAGTAGAATTACCAGCCGAAGACGTGCCAATCCTGCAAAAACGCCTGATTAATACCGCTAATCAGCTAGGCATCCCGATTATCACCGCCACTCAAATGCTTGACAGTATGGCCAGTAATCCTCGTCCCACCCGCGCCGAGGTTTCTGACGTAGCTAATGCGATTTTAGATGGCACTGATGCGGTCATGCTTTCCAATGAAACGGCTGTGGGTCATTATCCCATCGAAGCGGTGGCAACCATGGCCCGCATTGCCGAAAGGATCGAACGGGAACAGATAAATAGTGCCGCTCGCTCTAACAATAAACAATCGATTCCTAACGCTATTTCCTCGGCAGTCAGTCAAATTGCCGAACAATTGGGGGCAGCGGCAATTATTACCCTGACAAAAACTGGCTCTACTGCCCGTAACGTCTCCCGATTTCGCCCCAAAACCCCGATTTTAGCCGTTACTCCCCATCGGGAAGTGGCACAGCAGTTACAGCTAGTTTGGGGCGTAAAACCGATGTTATTGCTCGATTTACCCTCCACCAGCCAAACTTTTCAAGTGGCGATGAATCTCGCCCAGGAAAATAACCTCCTCGCGGATGGTGATTTAGTGGTGATGACGGCGGGAACTCTGCAAGGGGTGGCCGGTTCCACGGATTTAATTAAGGTGGAAGTGGTAAAATCCCTTTTGGGCAAGGGTACAGGTATCGGCCAGGGTGTGGCCAGTGGCCGGGCGCGAGTGGCCCATAATGCCCGGGAAGTGGGTAGTTTTAGTAACGGGGAGATTTTAGTCGTTCCCACCACCAGCGCCGAATATGTGGATATGATGCGGAAAGCTGGCGGAATTATCACCGAAGATACCGCGATGAACAATCACGCCGCTACTATCGGTTTAAAATTGGGTATTCCTGTGATTGTCGGGGTTAAAGATGCCACGAAAATTATCCGCGAAGGGGTGATCATTAGTCTCGATGCTCAACGGGGTTTAATTTATTCTGGTATTGGCAAGGGTGCGGCAACTATGAAAAACTGAGTCGGTTATCAGTATTCTCCGAGTCAGTATTCTCCGAGTCAGGAGATTATTTTTATTTATTCTCCCCACTCCCTGCTCCCCACTTCATAATTCATAATTCATAATTCATAATTCCCCAAAACCCATTTTCACTTGTCTATGAGCGATTCTTACTCTGCTGCCGTCGATAATCCGGCCTATACTGTTGAACAAGCGATCGCTAATATCCAGCAAAGAGAAGACCTAGGCGCGCGTTATTATGCCGCTTGGTGGTTGGGTAGATTTCGTGTTCGTCAACCGGAGGCGATTTCGGC
>NZ_JASJFG010000831.1:0-2452 GCF_030065375.1 Microcystis sp. M49636_WE2
GCTTCTTGCTGCCGTTTTTTCATCCCTTCGATCCAGTGACAAATTCTTTCGTAGGCAGTACAAGCTTTTTGTCCTAAGCGATCCCAACGGGGAAAAGTTTCGATCGCTAATAAACGAGGATTTTCTGGATGCACTTGATAACAATGATCGGCAATTAATCCGGCGCGAACTGGATCGATATCGGGAATTAAATTCTCTTCTTCATCCCAGCGATAACGGCTAAAAATCACCAGCATTTCCGCTAGGGCCTCTTGGGGGGCTAAACGCCCCAAATTTGCGTAAACAAGGGCGAGAAGGGTCAATAATGCCCGAATCAGAGGACAACTGATCAGGGGTCGTTGTTCGTTGAGGGGTTGAACGGCTATCCCGGCACCGGTTAAAATTTCCATCAGGCTATAACGGGCGATTTCGTCTAAACCGGGGGCAATAACGGCGATTTCTTCGGGTTTTACTGCTCCTTGATTGACTGCTTGAATAATAGCTGTGGCTGTCTTCCGTAACAATTCAGCGCGAGAGGTGGTTTGCACGGAGATGAATTGATCGGGAAGATTGCCAAGATAGTTACCGTCGCTGATTAAGGAGAGAACCGTCTCGCTAAACTGAGCGGCTAACCCGTTAGTGGTGGATAATGGCATAATTTGACAGCGTGCCGCTAATTTTTGTAGATAATCGGGATCGGCAGTTAATCCTAAGCGAATTTTTCCCTGGGGATTGTAGGTAAAAACGCTAAAACAATCATGATCGAGGAAAAAACTGAGTAAATCCTTGGCAATAGCCGGATAATCGTCCACATCGTCCGCAAAAACTGCCCGGAAGCGTTTTAATAGTTGCTGTTGATAACGACTATCAGGGAATAAATAGCGCCAATAGAGTTCGTAGATGATACCATAACTTAATAAACCACGTTCTAGAGACCAATCACGCCATTGAATGATTAATTCTCCCACTTTTTCTGGTGTTTCCTGCTCATTAATCGCTAAAACTCGTTTTAAATCTGTTTCTGATAATCCGTCGGCTAATCTTTCGGGTATCTTTTCTGCGGGAACACCACTAGCGCCGGCTAATTGTAACAAATCGAGAACTTGACGGACGAAACGATATTCATTTATGCTGGTAAGCTGGAAGAATTCAGCGATCGCTGGTTGCCAGAGACGGGTGGCGAGTTCCTGCTCCGTTTCTGGGCGTAATCGGCGGGGAAATTGCGCTTTTAGCCCCAAAAACTCGAAAATTAACGGCCAAAACAGGATGACTTCATCGGTGAGAAAACCTAAAGGGGTTTTGCAGAGAATCGGATAGCTACCCTTAACAGCAAGGGCGAATCGATCGGCTAATTCCCGTTTGTTATCATCGTTGGCAGCGAAAACTAAGATCGATCGAGGAAGGGGCGATGATTTCAGTTGATCGCGAGACACCCAGCGCTGAAATTCCCCGACTAAAGCGGTGGTTTTTCCCGATCGCGTGCCACCTTCGATCCAAATTGGTATGATTGACATCGTTTTTTCTGGATTGTATTTGTTAAGATGACTGATCGGTACTCTAGCTTTTTTCCTTGTGGAAGTAATTGTTTCCTATGAATCTTAATCGGATTTTGCAAGGTGTTAATCAATGGTTATTACAAACTCCTGAACGTTCTTTAGATGAGGCTTATCATGCAGCTTTGAAGATTAAGGAGATAGAAGACAAGCATTTTCAAGGGCGAAAAGTGGCGAATGAATTCTCGAATTATGGCAGCAGCACTAATTCCTATTTTATCGCAGAAGTTAAAGGTTATCTGCAAAAAATTAAAGTCAGATTGACGGAGTTTAAAGCTAGTCGCTCGATCGTGAATACCTTCGGACCAAATCAACCGACAATTAATAATGGGGTGATTACTGTCACCACAGATGTTTGTCTGAAAAAACTTCAGTTTATCGATAGTGTTATCGGAAAATATCAAGATAATTATTGGCAAGAAGATATTCAAGATGTCCCCAAAAGTCTCCAGAACCGAAATTTTGAGCGGGAAACAGACAAAAATAAGACTTCCAGAAATCGCTCTTTTTTAGCGGCTGGTAGTCTTGAAGATGAGGAAATGATCAAAAGTAATAAATCCCAAAAAGCCACGGAAAAACCGGGGGTTTTACCCCGTTCTTTTGTCAATACTTTTAATCGCATTAAACAGGAAATCGATCCGCAAGCGGAGGAATCGGAGGAGGCAGTTTTAAAGAAATTTCGCAACTCTCGTTATAAAACAGCCATTTCTCTCAAGTTTATTTTACTGTTAATTATTGTTCCTTTATTGACCCAACAATTAACCAAAACTTTCCTGATAACCCCCTTGGTTAATAAATATTTCCAACAACAGGAACAGTTTATTTTTATCAATCAGGATTTAGAAGAAGAAGCTTTTTCGGAATTGAGAAGATTTGAGGAAGCTTTACATTTTCGAGGTATGATTGGTTTAGCACCCAAA
>NZ_JASJFG010000649.1:0-1873 GCF_030065375.1 Microcystis sp. M49636_WE2
AGAATTTACCCTAAAAATCAGTCCTTTGGAGGTGGCTAGTTTTTTCAAACCGATTTGGCAGCAGCAACCCTTTGTTTTAATCGGCAGTTTTTTAGATAGCGAAAAATCCGCTAATTTATACCGTCAAAATCAGGGTATCGGAGAAATTTTAACTTTAAAGTTTGCAGCCGATCGCGAAAGTGAATATATTCATTTATATCTACCCGATCGCATCAGCGCCCCCAATACCCCCGAATTTCAACCGATGTTATTAAAGCAAGTGCGGGAATTAGTTAGTGCTAATCATACCAGTGAACAACCGATAGTAATCCTGATTGAAGATGTTCCCCTCAAGGCACAAATTGCCACCCAAATGGCAGCCGATTACGGTTCGCGAGTGCAAGTGGAAAAAACTGAGATTAATAGTAATACTATTCTCGTTTGTGGTTGGCAATTCTGGCAAACCCATCAAGAAAAATTTCCGACTCCCAGTTTATTAATTATCGCTACTTTACCCTTACCCTCCCCCGAAAATCCTCTCGTTGCTGGCAAAATTGCCTACTATAAACGACAACATCTCGACTGGTTTCGTGCCTATCTTTTACCCACAGCAGTAAGGGAAATTCAGCAATCTGTCCAGTCTCTCCGGGAGTGTCAAGGTTGTGTGGCTGTCCTCGATAATCGTGTCAATGCCCGCAGTTATGGCCGACAAATTCTCTCCGCTTTAGAACCCTATGCTAAAGTTAATTATCTCGATCAACAATTTTTTCAAGATAAAGATTAAATCAGTTATCAGTTATCAGATGGGGTGCATCTCAATTTTGTAGAAATATCTATATTACATTTGGGCGCACGCAGTGCGCCCCTACCATTGACGCGATAATATTATTGTAGGGGCGAATTGCATTCGCCCTCTTGGAATAACTTCTGCTGCTCACCAATATGTGAGAGAATGTCACCAATAAGAGATGCACCCTATCAGTAATCAGTTCACTGATCACTGTTTACTGATCACTGATTACTGATAAAATCTCCCCCAGAGCCATATTTCCAACTATCCAAATAACGATGATAAAGATATTTTTGCTTGTCGGGTAACTTTTCTAAAACAGGTTTTAAGGTGGCTGCCAAGGGATATAAACCACTATACAAAGCTAAATTCAAATAATGTCCCGTCCAATCGATAAAAGGACTGATACCCACTTGTGGAATCATCGGTAAAACTAATTGAGGATTAACCAAAGGCAAAGTTTTTGAGAGGGAAGAAAACTGCACCACATCCTGTAAAAACGGTTTTAAGACCTCATCTCCCAACTTATCCATTACCCGAAAAACTCCACTCATTAAGTCATTAATTTGATTGGGATTAGGGTTAGCAGACATGGCAACACTCATAGTTTTTTGAAATAGCCACGTTACCGATATATTGGGTTGATAGGGTTGTAAAAGGGCTAAATCTTCTCGGTTTAAAGCATCGATTTGTAAAGCTTCCTCGATGGCAAAAGTTAGCCTTTTTAAATGCCTAACCATTGCCCCAAAACCACCAAAACTGACCGGAGATTGACTACCGCTACTATCTCCCACTGCTAGAATTCTTGACCAAGGCATTTTTAAAGGACTTTGACGATAGGCCGGGAAAAAACCCGCTAGAAAACGCTGAAATTTTACCGCTTCTAAATCTACCTTTTGATACTCCGGCAGTAATCTTAAATACTCCTCCATCAAAAATTCTAAACTAAAGCGATCAGGATGAGTATCAAGATAGGTAAATAAATAAGTTGTCCGACCATCCCTAGCGGGAAATGCTTCCCAAAAGTATTGACATTGGTGCAAGATTGGGGTAAAAGAATAAATCAAATCACCAGTTTCATTACTGGGAAAACCCTGACCGCAA
>NZ_JASJFG010000126.1:0-4321 GCF_030065375.1 Microcystis sp. M49636_WE2
ATAACTGACCACTGATGTTGATCCCAATTTAGGAGAAAAACAGGTAATTCATGTCTGCTAACGATACCATCTCGGATATGCTGACCCGCATCCGTAACGCTTGCGCGGTTCGGCAGACCACTACTCAAATTCCCACCACGCGGATGACGCGCAGTATTGCTCAAGTTCTCAAAGACGAAGGCTTTATTGCTGACTTTGAGGAAGTGGGTGAGGGGATTAAATCTCAATTAGTTCTTTCCCTCAAATATAAAGGCAAAAACCGTCAACCGATCATTACTACCCTCACCAGAGTCAGTAAACCGGGCCTGCGAGTTTATTCCAACAGTAAAGACTTACCTCGCGTCCTCGGTGGCATTGGCATCGCCATTGTTTCTACCTCTAAAGGTATTATGACCGATCGCGAAGCGCGTAAACAAAACGTTGGCGGCGAAGTCCTTTGCTACATCTGGTAAACAAGGATAAGCTATCAGCCGTCAGCCTTTCCAAGTTTAAACCTGATAGCTGACCCACTGATAACTCTTCCCTGATAACTGATAACTCTTCCCTGATAACTGTTATGTCTCGTATTGGCAAACGCCCGATTCCTATTCCCAATAAAGTCACCGTCGATATCGATGGTGCTACCGTGACGGTGAAAGGGCCCAAAGGAACTCTCCAGAGAACCCTACCCACCGCCGTCGCCATCGACAAAGATGGCGAAACCCTGCTCGTTACCCGTCAAGACGATTCCCGTACCGCCAGAGAACGCCACGGACTCTGTAGAACTCTGGTGGCCAACATGGTGGAAGGAGTCGCTACCGGCTTTCAAAAACGCCTCGATATCCAAGGGGTGGGCTACCGCGCCCAGGCGCAGGGTAGTAAATTAGTTCTTAACGTCGGTTACAGTAAACCCGTGGAAATGGAGATGCCCGATGGTGTTTCCGTCGCCGTAGAAAACAACACCCAAGTTATCGTCAGTGGCATCGACAAAGAAGCCGTCGGTAACATTGCCGCTAAAATCCGCGAAGTTCGTCCCCCCGAACCTTATAAAGGAAAAGGGATTCGCTATCTTGGTGAAGTTGTCCGTCGCAAAGTTGGTAAAGCTGGCGGTAAAGGCGCTAAAGGCGGTAAAGGAGGTAAAAAATAAACCATGAAACTTAGTCGCAAAGAATCAGTCCGTCGTCGTCACCAGCGTGTGCGTCGCAAAATTAATGGCACTGCTGAACGGCCGCGTTTATCCGTATTTCGTTCTAATAACCACATCTACGCCCAAATTATCGACGACGTAGCCCAACACACCCTCGCTGCCGCTTCTACCCTAGAGGCCACCTTGCGCGGGGAATTGGAATCCACCGCTACCCAAGAAGCCTCGGCTGCCGTGGGTAAACTGGTGGCCCAACGGGCCCTAGACAAAGGCATTGAACAAGTGGTTTTTGATCGCGGTGGCAATCTCTATCACGGTCGCGTCAAAGCCTTAGCAGAAGCGGCTCGGTCAGCCGGCTTAAACTTCTAAAATATCCTTTCAACACTGATAAAACTATGGCAAAACGTCGCAAAGGCAACCGCGAAAAAGAAAAAGAAACCACTTGGCAAGAGCGGGTCATCCAGATCCGCCGGGTTAGTAAAGTGGTTAAGGGTGGTAAAAAACTCAGCTTCCGGGCCATCGTCGTGGTCGGTAATGAAAACGGCCAGGTGGGAGTGGGAGTCGGCAAAGCAGGGGACGTTATCGGGGCCGTCCGTAAAGGCGTGGCCGATGGCAAAAAACAACTAATTGAAGTTTCCTTAACTAAAGCTAGTTCCATCACTCACCTCACCCGGGGGGCTTCCGGTGGCGCTCAGGTGCTTATGCGTCCGGCTGCCCCGGGGACTGGGGTTATTGCCGGGGGTGCTGTCCGTACCGTTTTAGAATTAGCCGGGGTGAAAAATATCCTCGCTAAACAACTCGGTAGCGATAACCCCCTCAATAACGCTAGAGCCGCCGTTAACGCCCTGGAAACTCTCCGTACTTTCTCGGAAGTGGCCAAAGATCGAGGCGTATCTGTAGAACATTTGTACACCTAGAGAAATCACCATGAAACTCCACGAAATCGCCCCCCAACCGGGGTCCACTAAACGCCGTCGTCGTGTGGGACGGGGTGTCTCGGCCGGCCAGGGTGCTAGTTGCGGCCTGGGAATGCGCGGACAAAAATCTCGCTCCGGGACGGGGACCCGCCCCGGTTTTGAGGGGGGACAAATGCCCCTCTATCGTCGGGTTCCGAAATTAAAGCATTTTCCTTTGGTTAACCCCCGTCAATACACGATTGTTAATCTGAGAAAATTGGCTTCTTTACCCGCTAATACGGAAGTTACCCTAGAAAGTCTCCTAAAAGCTAAAATTCTCACCAGCAATGACGGCCCTTTAAAAGTTTTAGGTGATGGTGAAATTACCGTTCCCCTCAAGGTGAAGGCCGCCGCTTTTAGCAATAGTGCTAAAGAGAAAATTACCGCCGCTCAAGGTACTTGGGAAGAAATTTAACGGAGACAGGAGACAGGAGATAAAAGGCAAAAGGCAAAAGGCAAAAGGCAAAAGGCAAAAGGTAAAGGGCAGCTTTGTTCTCCCTACACCCTACACCCCACACCCCACACCCCACACCCTACACCCTACACCCCACACCCTACACCCCACACCCTACACCCCACACCCTAACACCCAATCCCCAAGACCGGATTGCTATATCATAAGAAAGACAGGGGAAATCTTAAAAAAATCGAGAAAGTTTTCCCCCTCGATTACTTTTTCCCATAAAAAAACTGCACTAGAGGTAACTGTTAATGGTCGTCAGTCGTGATAAGGCTCCCACGGCACAGGAAACGTTTATGCAAATGGCACAAGCGGCCGGTTTACGCGGTCGCTTGTTGATTACATTGGGTTTACTGGTTCTGCTCCGTTTTGGGATGTTTGTACCGATACCCGGTTTGGATCGGGCAAGATTAGCAGAAATTATTCAAAGTAACGCCGCTTTGGGAATCCTTGACCTGTTCACCGGGGGAGGATTATCGACGTTGGGGATTTTTGCCCTCGGCATTCTTCCCTATATCAACGCCTCAATTATCGTGCAACTGCTCACCGCTGCCCTTCCTTCTTTGGAAGATTTACAGAAAAATGAAGGAGAAGCAGGACGGCGAAAAATTGCCCAAATTACCCGTTATATTGCCTTTGGTTGGTCAATTATTCAAAGTATCGGCATTACTCTCGGTTTATTGGTGGCTAACGGCGTTGTGGCCGGAACTTTACCCTCGATCGCTGCTACGGTTCTCGCTTTAGTGGCGGGTTCTATGTTCGTGATGTGGATTTCGGAACTGATTACGGAACGCGGTCTGGGAAATGGAGCATCTTTGCTGATTTTTGTCAACATTGTCGCTGTTTTACCGAAAACCCTCGGTGATACGATTACTTTTGCTCAACAGGGTGGCCGACAAGCGATCGCTCAAGTGGTGATTCTCTTGCTGGTTTTCTTGGTGATGATTATCGGCATTGTTTTTGTTCAGGAAGGAACCCGTCGGATTCCGATTGTTTCTGCCCGTCGTCAGGTGGGTCGTCGTCTCTATCGGGAAAGAACCAGTTATCTACCCCTACGACTCAATCAAGGGGGCGTGATGCCGATTATTTTCGCCTCGGCAGTGTTGGTCTTACCTTTCCAATTGGTGCAAGCTTTACCCACGGATAACCCGGTCGGTCAGGTTTTAGTTCAGTTGGTTAATGCTCTGCGTCCCGATAGTTGGGGTTATGTGGCTTTTTATAGCTTACTAATTCTCGGTTTTAGTTTCTTCTACGCTTCCCTGATCGTTAACCCCAAGGATATGTCCCAAAACCTGAAAAAAATGGGGGCCAGTATTCCGGGGATTCGGCCAGGGACCGCTACTACTAATTATCTGGAAGGGGTGCTGAATCGTCTCACCCTTTTGGGCGCTCTCTTTTTAAGTTTGGTGGCTACTGTGCCGACTGTAGTAGAAAGCGCCACCGGTGTTACCACTTTTCGCGGTTTGGGGGCAACTTCCCTGTTAATTCTGGTGGGGGTGGCGATCGATACGGCGAAACAAATTCAAACCTATGTCATCTCTCAACGCTATGAGGGCATGATTAAACAGTAGTTAGATAGTCAGCCAGTGACCTTTTAGCGGTTACTGGTTGTTTTTTCCCTTAAAACCCTATATTTAATCCTTGACATCCTCGCCGCCGTAAACGGACGGTGATTCCCAAACCTCACGATTTAGGTTTCTGCTTCTTTCCCGAAGGATTTTTCGCACCTGCCTTAACAGATTTACTCTGTTCTGGTCTTATGGTCGCTCTACAGACTGACAC
>NZ_JASJFG010000737.1:0-1565 GCF_030065375.1 Microcystis sp. M49636_WE2
AATGATGGTAGTTAAGGAACCCCAAGAGATGTCCGATGCGGTGAAAAATTACCCCGTTATCAATTGGACTCTTACCGGGATGCGTCCCCTACAGGTGGGTATTGTCCTCTCCCTAGTGGCGACTTCCCTGGCCGGTATCCTCTCCAATCCTCTCTTTACCCTAGCGACGGATTCCGTCACCACTACCCCCATCCTACAATCGGCAGCCCTGGTGACGCACATTTCCCAGGCAAATTGAAAATCCCTGTTGATTTATCGGCGTTGTCAGATCAGAATAACAACGCCTATTGTAGGGCTAATTCCGGAATTAGCCCTACACCTAATCCGTTTTTAATAGTGTGATTAACTCTCAATTTGTTCTAAAATAGAGGCTAAAATATCTGGAGTTAATCCGTTAGCTTCTGCTTCATCACTAGCTTGATCCATAATTGGTGATAATCTTGCCGCTGCTTTTTGACGATATTTTTCTAATTCTAATTGAATAGTTCCAGTTAATTTGTTTTCTATGTTTGCTCGGTCATTGGGTTTAATTTTAGCGTAATAAGTAGCTGGTTATAATTAAATTAAAAATGGATTTTAGGTTCGATACCCCCTCCCCCCCTTGATAAGGTAGGGTTGATTCATGAATCAACCCTACCCTTGATAAGGGGGGTGTTGATCCCCCCTGCCCCCCTTGATAAGGGGGGTGTTGATCCCCCCTGCCCCCCTTGATAAGGGGGGTGTCTGATAATTTTTAACGCCTACCTACTTAATTGATTGTTCTTTTTACTTTTAACAGACCTCTATTGTAGCACAAAATCACCATACTCATTGAATTTGACCCTATTGATTGAAAAGTTGCCATTGGATCAAAAAAATCAATGAATAGGGCTTGCTGAAAAAGTACGGGCGAAGCATTCGGATAGAAAATCTACGGTTTCACCGATAGGTTATTGCCCGAATGCTTCGCCCCTACAGGACGCGGGCCGATGAAGACGCAAGGTTTTGAAGCACGATTGTATCAAAAGTTACAATTTAATAAATCTTTACATTTTTCTCCTCGACTAGGGACTGATACTAAATCCGTTGAGTATAGGCTACATATCAGGACAGGCAAAAGTGGTAATAGATAATCAGTCTTTAATAACCGGATTTAGTATTAAGTAAGTGGTTATAATTAAATTGATTGTCTTTGATCCCCCCTTAATCCCCCCTTGATAAGGGGGGTGTCTGATGATTTTTAACTCCTACCTACTTAAGACTTGTTCTAAGCTTAACCTGCTTTTTGCCTTACTCAAATTGGCTAAGTAAAAGACTCATTTCGTTAACAACATTCTCACTTGCCTTTAACGCTTCTTTTCTAATTGCTTGAATTTCAGCCATACTTTTTGCTATTCTCTGCTGTTCAGATTGGGGTGGAATAGGCACTAAAACTTTAGACAAATCATCTACTAAAATAGTAGGAATGGCATGACCTGTCATGTACCTTTTAATCTGACGCAAAAAAAAGTCTGTTCGCATATATACTAATAAAAACAAAGGCTCGACTCCCTGAATATTTCTTAATACCGAAAATCCATTTGAGC
>NZ_JASJFG010001010.1:0-1447 GCF_030065375.1 Microcystis sp. M49636_WE2
AGGCTTGGCTGCAAATGCGGATCACACACTTACACAAGATAGCCGACGATTGCCAAATCGGAGTGTATGCCTGCAGCCCGATAGGCAAAGCGTTTCGCTGTTGTTTCAAAACCTTGGAAATCTCAGACAATCAGTGGCTGGCAATACCGGAAGCCAGCTAACAACCGTATGCACCCGACTGGCACTTATGCGCCTTAACGCCTGGCTTGTTGTGGTTAACGGCTTGTCTGTCTTATGCTAGAGTTTCATAATTACCCGAAGCTAATGAGGCCAAAAATAATGGACAAAAATAAGCCAGAAGAAGTTCAAGAAGCAATGATTTCACTGGGACTGGGTACAGCGATTGGAGCTAGTGCATCGGCAGTAGTTGGCGGTATGGGACTGGCTGTAGGAGGAACTGCTCTAGGAGTCGGTATGGCTCCAGTAGCAGCGGCAGGAGCAGTGGTTGGCACGGCAGTTTACGGAACCAAAAAAGCAATAGAAGAGCAAGACGCAACGGCAATTGGAGCAGCGGCAATTGGTGCGGGTGCTGGAGCCGGTATATCAGCATTAGTTGGAGGTATGGGATTAGCAGTAGGGGGGACGGCAGTTGCAGTGACGATGGCTCCCGTAGCGGCAGTAGGAGCAGTAATTGGTTTAGCTGGATATGGGATTTCTAAATTATTCACTGAGTAAGCAATGGCTAAACGGAAAAGACAGTCCCCCAATGCTGCTCAAAAATTAGTAAGAGGAGCAATTCGGGACTTTATTAATCAGGTTAATGGCATAGTTATTGAGCCGGAGATAAATACTCCTGTAAAGGGTACAGAGGCTTGGTATCGGGACAAACTGGCTGGGGAATTAGGAGGAAAAACCGAGGTTTACATTGATAAGGTAGGTAGAATAGATGTCTTAACTAATACTGAAATAATTGAAGTTAAAAATACAAAAGGCTGGAAATCAGCGATCGGGCAAATCAAGAGTTATGGACAGTATTATCCCAAGCATAAAATGAGAGTTCACCTATTTGGGAAATTGACTGAGAGTAAACTGGAAACTATCCAGAGAGTATGTAACCTAGAAGGTATAACTCTAACTTGGGAATAGTATGATCGCCGCTCTGGTAGGGTGCGTTCCCTGATGCGGGTCCTACCGCTGCAGCGATCGATTTTAAGGAAACCCAACATCCTCACCTATTACCATGAAAGGGTATAATAAGTTTACTTAAGGTCATCAAAGAGGTAACAAAACCTTAATGGAAAGTCGCATCCAGATTCATCCAGATATTTGTAATGGAAGACCTGTTATAGCTGGAACCCGAATTCCGGTGCAAACAGTTATGGAATTTTTGGGAGCAGGGGATTCTATTGAAGAAGTCCTTGAAGAATATCCTTCTCTGAATCGAGAAGATATTTATGCCTGTATGCAATTTGCAGCAAGATTGATGGCGAATCACTATGAAGTCAGA
>NZ_JASJFG010000743.1:0-2701 GCF_030065375.1 Microcystis sp. M49636_WE2
CATCACACAGGAGACAGAATAAGCACAGGGTGCATGATGAATACCGTATTGATCTTTGTTTTGTTCAACTAATTCGTTTAGTTTCTTATGACCTTCCTCCGTTGCTTCCATAAAGGTTGTTTTGGACTGAAGAATGGGCAGTATTCCTTGTTCAAATAACCGGCATCCTTCGGCATCAGTTAACCTGTGATCTGTCGGCAGAGACTGGGTGTGTTGGAGGTTTTTGTAAGCATCTAAAACCAGACCCCCATAAATAGTTTTAGTATAATCTGAGGAATCTGCCACATAAATTATAATGCTGGTTTCTTCTTCATGATTAGCTTGATCATAGCCAAAGGCAGTAATTTTGCGCTTCCCAGGATTCGTGAATCCTGAATAAGTAATCGACCAAGAACCGTCTGCTTTAACCTGATTATTGCCTAGGGAATATTTGTCATCTGCTTTGAGTTCTACAGTGACTATTCCAGAATTTACTTTGCCTGTAAAAGTAACAGGTTTTAGACATTCAAAGCGAGCATCGTTGATGGGACTAATAATTTGTAAGGAAGTCATGGCATTTCTCCTATGGGATTGTTGAAAAATTTACTGTTAGACGAATTGATCGCCCAATGAAGGATTAAAAGCGATCGCTTCCAGATCGGTACGATAGATACCAACTTTATGAATTTCCTCTGGTAATCTTGGCCAGATGTGGATTTCACTCTCAAAAGTGCGCCAAAATTGCGGGGTAATTCGGAAGACTCGGTTATTAACACTGGAAAGTCCTGCAAAATGTTCTTGCATTCTGACATTAACGTGCCGATTTAAGACCTCAAAGACTTTTTTGACCGTAGCAGGATTATCATATCCGTCGTAATGATTGAAAGTGATTCCTGTTTGATTTTTTAGCTGATTACAGAAGCTTTTAGGTTCTTCGAGTCGTTGAACTTCTTTATAGCCATTAGCAAAAACATCATGAGCAATGGCTTCTAAATAAAGTTGTCTTTGAGCGGCAGGATTTTTAGCGTAGAAAAGAATTTTTGCCACCGCCAAAGTTGAGCCAACACAATTGCCAAATGTTCCCCAACTACCGAAGGCCAATAAATCATCATAAGGTAACACAGAAGTGGCATTCCAAGCCCCATTAAAAAGTCGGCCATCAATGATAACTAATTTAGCACGTTGCTCGGAAGAATAGTTCTTATATTGAGCCAGAAAATGCTCATCTAACTTCGCTTGTTCCCTGTCGTCTTTCTGATAATCATTAATACTACCATTTTGACGACGAGTTAAAATAGCTACCTCGAAATCCCAGTCAGTTTCTGATTCTTCTAACCCAACTGCTGGTAATTTTTCAGTCACAAGTTCTTCCGGTGGTCGTCGCCCGTCGTACCACATTTCAGTCTCCTTATTAGAGATGCAGACACGCACTTTAGTTTTAGGAAGAGTTTGAGCGATTCCCATTGCTACTAATTCATCTGCTCCCCAAGTAATTGGCTGTTTGAGAGCCGAGAGATTATACTTATCCAGAAGATTGTATAATCTTGTTTGCATTGTTTCTCGCACATCTTTGGATGAATGTTTTTGAGAATCTCCCATCGCACAAACGACAGCTGAGATTTTTCGATTCATCGACTGTAATAGACGGATAGATTGTTCGAGTCTCCACAACTCTTTGTCGTGTCTTTCTTTTGCCCAATCTGGATAAGGAGTTGCATCTGGTTGAGGAGGACCGACACCAACAAAAGATTGGACAATAACCGCTTTTTCAAATTGAGAAATAGTGGGGAGATAATCTTCGGGATATTGTAGCAATCGTTCTGCAATAATGAACGCTGTATCCTTGACCCGAAGTAGTGTAATCATTTGTCTAACTAAAGAATCTGTTTGTCTTCTCGGACTAAGAACGTACACAGGACAAATTCTTTCTGAACGGTTGTCTTGTCCATTAGGGGGAATCCCCACTCCATCTCCATCTTGTTCTGTTGGTCGATGATACACCTTAAATTGAGACTGCTTAATGTCTTGTAATATCTTGGCCACAGGGTCATTACTTTTAATTTCGACATGGGGAATATAAGCGAACCATTTCGCTATCTCATTAACAGGGGTTGTTAATTCTAATTCCCAGTGATTATTGTCCGCAGATTTGTAATCATTAATCTCAATTTTATCTCCTGCTGTCAAGGAAAATTTTTGAGTAAGATCAGTAATTTGACTGCTATCTAGGGTAGATTGTTTGATAACAGTATTGACTAGAGCTTTCAGTTTTTGAGTAGTCATCATTTTTTCTCCTTTTGGCAATATGAGAGGATTATCTAAGTTTTAAAACTAGCAAAATTTGAGGACATAACCCTAATTAGGGACAGTAAATTGCATAAACTTGGCAGGTATTGCACACTGATTTCCAGAATCCCCACTATTGCCATCAATCAAAATATAGGCTGTTCCATCAACGATCGCTAATCCTTCTGATGACTGGGGTAATTCTCGAAGGATTTCAGGTTTAAGAATCGTATTGGGTTTGAGATCCTCAGCCGATAGTTTCCAAAAAACGAAATTATCTTGACCATCTTTCGGACCGCCAGCAATTCCCCAAATCTGGTTATTATCAAAGGTAATTTCTCTGATTCCCCGTCCCCCTAAATCTAGAAGTGTTGCACCATCGAATTGATAGTTATCCAGATTAGCCATTGATAGTAAAACAGCATAATTCTTAGCG
>NZ_JASJFG010000474.1:0-1509 GCF_030065375.1 Microcystis sp. M49636_WE2
CTCAACAAATGCGCGATTTTCATCGGACTTGGTATCGTCCCGAATGGATGACGGTGGCGGTGGTGGGTAATTTGCCTGTAGATGATTTAATGGCTATTGTGAGCGATTCTTTAGATACTTTAGGCAGTAAGGGCAATTCTGGGCTTATTTCTCATCCTATCGCTAATCTACAGCCCGAAGCTCCTTTTAACGAGATTATCCGTCAAGAATACGAGGATGAAAATTTGCAGCAGGCCCGCTTAATCCTATTTTGGAAAGTGCCGGGGTTGAGAGACTTAGAAAAAACCTATCCTCTCGATGTTTTAGCGGCTATTCTTGGTCAGGGCAAGGTATCGCGATTATTTCAATCTCTGCGCCAAGAAAAGGCCTTAGTTTCCCAAATAACTGCCAGTAATATGTCCCAAGCAGTGCAAGGAGTGTTTTCCATTTCGGCCCAATTAGCCTCGGAAAATATCGAGCAAGTGGAGAGGGAAGTCGTAGCACAGATTAGACAAATTCAACAGAAATCTGTGACAGTTTCTGAACTGGAACGAGTTAAAACCCAAGTGGCCAATCGGTTTATTTTTAGCAATGAAAGACCGAGTGATCGAGCTAACCTTTACGGTTATTATCATACTCAGATCGGTGATTTACAACCGGCTTTTTGTTATCCCCAACACATTGAAGCCCTCACTTTAGAGGATATTCAAAATGCCTGTCAAGAGTATTTAAATCCCAACGCTTACGGTGTGGTAGTGGTGAGACCAATTCAGTAATCAGTAATCAGTGAACAGTAATCAGTAAACAGTGAACAGTAATCAGTAAACAGTGAACAGGGATAAAGATGAAAATAAATAAATAAATAACTAAATAACTAATTAACTTACATCTGATAACTAAATAACTAATTAACTTAAAACTTACATCTGATAACTGATAACTGATAACTGATAACTGATAACTGATAACCTATGTGGACTCAAATTGCTCGACATATTACCCAAACCACGGAAAAACCCTTTGAAATCGAGAAAAGTCGTCCCGTTAGTGGTGGCTGTATCAATCAGGGTTATGCCGTTAGTGGCAATGGTTTAATTTATTTCGTTAAGATTAACCAAGCGAACCAAGAAGCCATGTTTGCGGCCGAAGCTTTAGGATTAAAGCAAATTCACGCTACCAAGACTATCAGGGTTCCAGAGCCAATTTGTTGGGGAATTGCCGATAAATCTAGTTATTTAGTTCTAGAGTGGCTAGAATTCGGCGGTGGCGATAGTCAAAGCTGGGAAAAAATGGGGCGAAATTTAGCTCGTTTACATCAAGTTTCCCTGTCCGATCGCTTTGGTTGGCATTGTAATAATACCATTGGTTCTACTCCCCAGATTAATACTATTAGTAACAGTTGGGCGGATTTTTTCGCTCATCAGCGTATTGGCTATCAATTAAGACTTGCGAAGGAGCGCGGCGGCAATTTTCCCGACGAGGATCAAGTTATTCCCGCTATTAGCGAGATTTTGAGTCAGCATCAACCCC
>NZ_JASJFG010000145.1:0-1827 GCF_030065375.1 Microcystis sp. M49636_WE2
TGTTAGCACCATGGCGTTCAACCTCAACGGTTTCAACTTCAACCAGTCGATTCTCGATTCTCAAGGTCGTGTAATCGGTACTTGGGCCGATGTGTTAAACCGCGCTGGTATCGGTATGGAAGTAATGCACGAGCGTAATGCTCACAACTTCCCCTTAGACTTAGCTAGTGGTGAACAGGCTCCCGTAGCTCTGACCGCTCCCGCTATCAATGGTTAAGTTCTAGTCTGAACGAAAAGGCACTCCTGCGAGGGGGTGCTTTTTTGTCAGCAATTCTCATTTTAAAAAAAATCAGATAAAATTCTCTTAAGTAGTCGTGCCAAATAAATTTCCTAGTGAAGAAAGGCAAGATGCAAAAGGCAAGAGGGGGTTAGATATCTGTAATTAATTTTGCTTAGGTACTTAATTAATCTCATGCAGTTGTTCTTCTCTATTAACTACATTTCCTTCCTCTTGTGAAAGTGCCAGCAGAGGATTAATAAAGCGAGAATAGACGATTAACTGTAGGATTATAAGCAGATTTAATCTTGGTAAATTGGGCATAGATTACCCTTTAATAAACTCCACATTATTTTCCATCTGTTCAATTGTTTTGACAGAAATCAAGTCCAGAATTTGTCGCAATTGTTCCCCAATAGAGTAACGTTGTTGAGGGGCGAGTATTATTCCCCGATGAGATTTACCCTCAGTTAAATACTGAGTGTGTAAGCGGTAAAAATCGCCCCGATTGAAAGTGTATAACATCCTTCCTTGACCAGTAGCATAGTCTAATTGTTCTGAATCGGAGCGCCCCAACATACCTGCTTCTGTAGCCGTTATCACATCGACTCATCTGGCTCTTAAAGCCGCGACAAGGCTCTGATCCATCGAGTCTTCATCCAAATATAATGCCAGCATGACTATTTATTTAACTTAGATTGAAGCCACTCCTGTTCAAACTGTTTCACCTCAGCTTCTTCTTGTGCTAAATCAGTTTCAATTTCTTCCCTGTTGGCATGATAGTAAGTTAGAGCCGCATAAACTTTGGCTAAATCTAAATGGGGATGTCCCATCCGGTTTAAAATTTCTTCAGGAGTCAGCCCTAATTTATACCAAGAAACGAGGCGGCGCACTGTCACTCCTGTCCCAGCAATTGTTGGTCTTCCTCCTCGAATTTTAGGAGAACGATCAATCAAAGTGCCAATTTCAATTGTCGTCGCATTCATGATCTAAATTATTAAGTATTTTAGCCTTTTTATTGTATCACAAATTTATTCAAATCGACCCAATTAAAAGTTCATCGACTAAAAACTTAATTTTCACGCCCTGACAGAATCTTGCTTTTGCGGTTTAATTCTTATCATTCTTTTCGTTGAGGAGAAGTAAGCGATAAGATATAATAAAGAAAGAACCAGCCTAGAATTTTCAAGAATAAAGCAACTGTCCTATCAGAAATGATTATAGAAAAGGGGTAAGTCAAGCCGTTTTCGCCCGTTACCTGAACGTCTCCAAAGATTCGGTCAGTCAATGGGAGCGGGGAGAGAAACATCCAGCCAGACTCGTATTAAAACTGCTGTCTCTGGTGGAGAAAAAAGGTCTAAATGCGATTAATTAAGAGAAAAATTGCAGTTATTTACCTTTATTTGACCGATAACTGAATTAAATAAGTATTTAAGGTTAATTTTCTAACTTTATCGGACAAGAAGATCATGGATATCGAAATTCCCCGCAAGATCGCTGAAAGCTTCGGACTTGACGAGAATTCAATCGTTGAACTCACAGAGAAGCCATGCAATCCAACACTCGATCGATTGTTGGCCAGCATCCCAGAAGACTTTCCGTATCCAGAA
>NZ_JASJFG010000204.1:0-2095 GCF_030065375.1 Microcystis sp. M49636_WE2
GCACTGACAGCAAAACTGCCAAAAGTAAATCATCGATCGTGCCTTGTAGGGCAGCGCGAATATATTCCGCTTGGGTTTCAGCTAAAATTATCTTGACATCGGGCAGTTTTTGTGCTATGTCTTTAACCAGTTTTTCTGCTTGAGCGGCCAGATCGAGACTATTGGCAGCACCTTGTTTGATTACCTGCACAGCGATCGCCTCTTGGCCATTAAAGCGTACCAGCGTGGGCAATGGTCGGGTTAAGCTTTTATGGGGATTATCTTCCCTAACTGTACCTTGACCGAGTAAATTAACTTTAGCCGTACCTTCGAGAGCTTTTAAGGGCCGAATTAAATTATCTTGGGCGATTTGGCTTAATTCTTCCAGAGTTTTCTGCTCACTCACCAGCGTATATGTGACTGTTGCCGACTCATTTAAATCAACGGGGATAACTTCTGTGGTAGCTTGAGGGGGTAAAGGGACTTGCGAGATAGTCTGTTTAACTGCTGCGGTGGCCTTGTCTAAATTTGTGCCAATTTTAAAGAAAACGCTGATTACTGACTGTCCGGGTCCAGTAGTCGAGGAAACATCGCGACAACCGGGGAGAGAGAAAAGGGGATTTTCTAGGGGTTTAGTTAATTGCTGTTCCGTGGTGATAGCAGTAGCTAAATCCGCTTGAGCGTTAATTATTACGACTGGAAAGCTGATATCGGGGAAAAGAGCGTATTTTAGGGAACTAAAAGCCAAAATTCCCGCCACTGCCACCGCTAACCAGAAAGCAATGGTTAACCTCGGGGCATTAATCGCTATTCGAGAGATATTCAGACGTTCTCGCCACGATTCTTTCATGTTTGTTGAATAAGTGGGGTATGGGGTGTGGGGTGTAGGGTGTGGGGTGTGGGGTGTTTTCTCAGTGAACTGATAACTGATAACTGATAACTGACTCCTAACCCCATGGTAGATGTTGGATTTTTGCAGAAGTTCTATTTTCTGACAAAGATAAGCAAAAATTATTTATTGACTGTAAAAACTTGAGAATATTTAAATTAACATTTCGCAATATTTATAAATTCTTAAGAATTAATTGAGAAAGATTTTTATTTAACAACGACGTTATAATGGTTACAGCGATTTGATAGAATTTCATAATGGGTTATTTTGTGCTTTTTTGGGCAGCAATGGTTGAAACCCTTGCCACACCTAGAAGGTGATCCTAGTTAAAACGGGTAAATCAGTCATTTTCACCCACAACGATGATCTTTTTTTTGTGTAGTTTTATTGCAAAAAAAAAGTTTTTTTGACAAAAAGCACAAAGTATGATACGGGAGAAGGGAGCCTGGAATTATGAATTGGGGAGAGTGATTGCCTTTATTTAGAAAACGGGTTTCTTCGAGAAAATATTTAGAAAACGGGTTTCTTCGAGAAACCCGTTTTCTTGTAATAAATGTTAATTTTTGTGATAGCAACCTTGAAAAATTGGGGATTGTTGGCCTAAAACTGTTAGCAGTAAACCTTTGCAGTTAATGTCATGACTTCTACCCTGTTGCCGATTTTTCCTGCTGTTTACGATGTTTTGTTCGATTTAGCTCAATCTGATGGATTTTGTGCGAATTTGGCAATCGCTGTCGGTTAAGGGGGTGAGGTCATAACAATCCGTTGCCAAAACCGACTTTTCAGAATACAATACATAAGAGTAGTCATTCATCGCTCAGATTAGTTAAGATGATATTACATGACTAATAATATTGACCATGACCGCTTATTTAAGGAGTTAATCTCCACCTTTTTTGTCGAATTTATTGAGTTATTTTTTCCTCAATTGATAGATTATTTAGATAGGGAATCGATTACTTTTTTAGACAAAGAAGTATTTACCGATGTCACGGAAGGAGAAAGGTATGAAAGCGATTTAGTCGCACAGGTTAAGTTTCGAGGAAAAGAATCTTTTTTTCTGATTCATGTAGAGGCGCAGGAAAGTTCCCGCAAGTGGTTTAATCGGCGAATGTTTACTTATTTTGCTCGCTTTCATGAGAAATTTGTCTTACCGATTTATCCGATTGTAATTTTTTCTTATTCAAAGCCAAAAAGAGCAGCGATTAGTCAATATGTAGTCGA
>NZ_JASJFG010000777.1:0-2544 GCF_030065375.1 Microcystis sp. M49636_WE2
AACAACCTTAACCGAGATAATCAGGACTAATTGCAATTATCGTCCTTATCACCCTTACAGTCACGGTTTTGTAAAATTAGCGGCGAAGAGGAACGGTCAAAATGGTTATCTTGACTATTAACCGCTAAAGTGTGAGGAAGAGAACCTAACAGCAAGGAGACCAGAACAAACAAGGTTAACGAGATTTTCATGGTTTTACTCCCTTAAGCACCATCAGGTAATTGACCTATTTTTACCATAGGGTTTTTCCGCTCGGATGTCAGTCCCATTGCCAAGAGGGAAAAAGGGGTTAACATGGAAAAAAAGGGCATATAAGTAGAATAAAGTAGAACGGGATGAAACCACAGGGATGGGACGAGTTTCTCAAACATCTAGCCAGAGAATACGGTGTTCAAGGCAAATTAAAGGAGATTTTTTTAGTTCGTTTTGCCTACGAAAATTGGCGCAAACCGGATGAGGAAATTTGGGAAATGGCCGAGGCCGCCAGCCATGAAACCTATAAAAAACAAATGACTAAAATCTATAGCTATTTCTCGGCAGATAAAGATAATGGCTGTCCCGAACTAGAATTAGGTAGTAAAGGGCCGGGTAAGTTCCAAATCCTCCGGGAATGGTTCAAAGATATCAAATATCCTGAATGGAGAAATCAACCCGCCCCGATACTAGCAGAAAAATCGGTTATAGATAGTTATATTAGCCGCCCTCCCGTCGAAAGCGACTGTTATCAAGAAATTAATCGCCCAGGGTCACTCATTCGCATTAAATCCCCCGAAAAGACCGGTAAAACTTCTCTGCTTAAACACCTGCTCGCTCAGGCAGATAGTTGGGGACATAGCACAGTTTATATTAATTGTCAAGTGGCAGAAAAGGCGATGTTTGCCAGTTTAGACCGATTTTGTCGCTGGTTTTCGGCAAATGTCAGCCGAGAATTGGGTTTAAAGCCCCAATTAGATGAATATTGGGATGAGGAACTATTTGGCAGTTTAATCAGTTGTCAAACCTATTTTCAGTCCTATCTTTTGGAACAGATTAACGGGCCGCTCTTTTTGGCCCTAGATAATTTAGACAGAATTTTCGAGTATCCCGACATCGCTAGGGATTTTCTGCCGCTTTTGCGCTGTTGGCACGAAGAAGCTAATAATTTAGAAATCTGGCAGAATTTGCGGTTAGCGATTGCTAATTCCACGGAAATCTATATTCAATTGGACGCTAATCAATCTCCCTTTAATGTCGGCCGCGCGATTAAATTACCCGGTTTTAGCCTCGAACAACTGGAAAACTTGGCTATTAGCTACGGATTGCCTAAAAATGATGATAATCAGCGTTTTCTTAGCGATTTAATTGCTCTAGTCGCTGGTCATCCCTATCTTAGCCGTTTGGCCCTGGAAGCGCGGGTGCGCGAGGAAAAAAATATTCTCCCTAATGCTGCTACCCAGGGGGGAATTTATGCGGCACACCTGCGTCATCACTGGGATAATCTGCAAAAACAGCCGGAATTATTGACAGCGATGGGGGAAGTGGTTAATTCTTCCGATAAGGGAGTGCGATTAGAACCGATTACTGCCTATAAACTGGAAAGTATGGGTTTAATTCAGTTAAAAGGCGATCTAGCCCAGCCTAGCTGTCAATTATATCAGCTTTACTTCCGAGAAGAACAGACCGGCAGCGATCTCTAGTAGATAATTATACTAAATCCGTTGAGTACAGGCTAGTTACGAGGAGAGGCACTCATGCAAGAGGCACTCATGCAAAGGGGAATAAATAATCAGTTTTTAATAACCGGATTTACTATCACATTTGCAGAAATATCGACAATCAGCAATTATCAGTGACTCTTAAATTATTACAAATATATCAGCAGCCGCGTGTAAGCATCCCACCGAAAAGCTCATGCGCTCCGGGGTTTGGGTAGGGTTGATTCATGAATCAACCCTACCATGAATCAACCCTACCATGAATCAACCCTACTATGAATCAACCCTACTATGAATCAACCCTACTATGAATCAACCCTACTATGAATCAACCCTAGGGGTTTGGGGGGTTCTACCCCCCAAAAGCTTGGATTGAGGAATAAAATCGGAAGTAACGATCAATTTTGGCAGATAGTTTCCCTTTAAAAATTCCAACTTAGTAGATTTACAAAAATGAGATGCACCCGCTCAAAGATTGCTCAACTTGCTAAAGATTGTAGTTCGGAAGTGGCATAAACTCTCACGATTTTGTCTTGGCAGGCCGTGGCGATATAATTACCATCGGGACTAAAACAAACCGAATAGATTTTCTGGGGATGGGGAATAGAAATAATGGCTTTTCCTGCTTTTAAATCCCATAATTTTAAGCTTTTATCATCACTACCACTGGCTAATAGTTGATTATTAGGACTAACACTAACTGAATTGATATGATCACTATGTTCGCTGAGAGTTTTTACCTCTGTCCCTCTTTTAATATCCCAGATTTTAATAGTTTTGTCTTTGCTGCCACTGGCTAAAAATTTGTTATTACTGCCGAAATCTACCGATAAAATACCTCCAAACCAAT
>NZ_JASJFG010001031.1:0-1011 GCF_030065375.1 Microcystis sp. M49636_WE2
AATCACATTCAGAGAACCATCATCAATTTCTTCATCCTCAAATAACAAAGGAGCCAAGCACTGTTTTAAATGCCATTCCACATAATAAGCCAACATACATAAAAAGATATGAGCTTTGACTCTATCACCCTGATAATGATAGATAGGACGTACCTTTAAATCAATTGACTTATAACAGCGAAATGCCTCCTCCACTTGAGACAAACTTTTATAAGCTTTAACCGTCGTCGCTGCATCCATCAAAGTTGACTCCAGAGAAGTTCTTAACACATACACACCATCCAAAGCCGTTTCTTGAGCGATTAATTCCAGCTGACGCTGATAAGAAAAGCCTTCCTCTGTTATCTCTAAGTTATAGTATTTATTGACCTTAAACTGATTAAGAACCTTGCCCACTCTCAAAGCTATCTTATCTTGACCCTTTAAAGCTCTTTTCTCCCTTTGAGTCGCCTGAACAATCAAATCTAGTTCCTTCTCTACCGCTTCTAATAATGCCTCTCTTTGTAGTTGATTTTTCTGGGCGATTAAGGGATTCCGACAAGCAATTAATCTTTCATCGGGATAATCTTCACTCTCAAATTCCACCAAGTTTACCTGATCAAATAATCCTAATTGAATCACTTCTACCTCAGCCAGTTTCCGAATTTGAGGCTTAGTTAAACCAGTAATATAGTCTAATCCTTCTATGGGTTTTACTAATTCCTTGATTTTCGAGTTGGTTAAAATTCCTCTATCACTTACCCAGACCACATTCTCAATCCCCCAACCCTTTCTGACTTTCTCAATTTGTCCGCCTAAAGTAGCACCGTCTGAAGTGTTTCCTTCAAATACTTCTACCGCTATCGGACAACCCTTAGCTGAACATAACAAACCAAAAACTATCTGAGTTTTCCCTTTCTTTTTATCTCGATTATAACCATATTTTCCCAGTTCACAACCATTTCCTTCTAGGTAAGTAGAAGTGACATCATACAAGACTAATGTTCCTGATTCCAAGTGTTTAAGTGCTAG
>NZ_JASJFG010000230.1:0-7501 GCF_030065375.1 Microcystis sp. M49636_WE2
AGCAATCGCTTAATTTATAATACAATTACTGGAGACCTATTTTTTGATGGGGACGGGACAGGTACAATAGCAGCCATTCAAATTGCAACTCTTAGTTCTAAACCCACTCTTACCGCCTCTGATATACTTGTATTAGTTTAAGGTTAATTCTGTGTCCTCTGTGGTTTTTATTAGATAAAACAACAGAACCAATTGCCGACCGTTTTTTAGCCAGAGGACTGAATGACCTTCCTAGCAAGACTTTTGAGTATTTTCCCCAATCTTCATCAATAATGCTGGCTAAGTAAATAAAATTTCACAACTCGATCGCTACAAATATCCGGCCAACAACTACAATAACCCTAGCATCTGTGTGAAAAAAGGCCTATCTATGCAACTTTCGCCCCAAGAAAAAGATAAATTACTCATTTTCACGGCGGCACTGCTCGCCGAAAGACGCAAAAACCGTGGTATCAAGTTAAATTATCCCGAAGCGATCGCCTATATTAGCGCCGCCATCCTCGAAGGTGCTAGGGAAGGTCGTAGCGTGGCTGAATTGATGAGTTACGGTACTACTTTATTAACTCGCGAGGAGGTAATGGAAGGCATCCCGGAAATGATTACGGAAGTGCAGATCGAAGCGACTTTTCCCGATGGTACTAAATTAGTTACCGTTCACAATCCCATTCATTAACAGGAGATTTTTAGCAGTTATGATTCCTGGAGAAATTATCACACCATCCGGAGCGATCGAGATTAATGTCGGTCGCGACACCCTGCGTATTTCTGTGGCTAATACAGGCGATCGACCGATTCAAGTGGGTTCCCACTATCATTTTTATGAAGTTAACGAGGCCCTGGAGTTTCAGCGCGAATTAACCAAAGGAACCCATCTGAATATTCCTGCGGGTACATCAGTTCGATTTGAACCGGGAGACACGAAAGAGGTGGAGTTAGTTGCCATTGCGGGAACTGAAGAAATTTATGGCTTTAATGGTTTAATTAATGGTTCTCTCAAAGGCAAGAAAAAGAAAAAGTAAGGCTTGATGGAAAAATTATCACAGTTCGATCGCTCAATTGTGGTAACATCAAGGCAACGATAACTAATTCTTTCCAAGACTATGACGACGGTAAAAATTGGCATCATTGGCGGCAGTGGTTTGTATAAAATGGATGCCCTCAAGGATGTGCGGGAAGTATCCCTCGATACTCCTTTTGGTTCTCCTTCCGATGCTTTAATTCTCGGGACTTTAGAGGGAACAGAAGTCGCATTTTTAGCGCGTCATGGCAGAAGTCACCATTTTTTACCGACCGAATTACCCTTTCGAGCTAATATTCACGCTCTCAAACAATTAGGGGTTGAATATATTATTTCCGCTTCGGCCGTTGGTTCCCTCAAAGCCGAAGTTAAACCCCTAGATTTAGTCATTCCCGATCAATTTATTGACAGAACTAAAGAGAGAATAGCGACTTTTTTTGGGGAAGGAATTGTTGCCCACGTTGCCTTTGGCGATCCCATTTGTCCGCAATTAGCCGAAATTTTAGGGGATGCCGTCGCTAGTTTAAACCTACCGGAAGTTACCCTGCATCGGGGTGGTACATATCTCTGTATGGAGGGACCAGCTTTTTCTACTAAAGCGGAATCAAATCTCTATAGAAGTTGGGGCGCAACCGTGATCGGTATGACCAATTTAACCGAGGCAAAATTAGCCCGAGAAGCGGAAATCGCCTACGCTACCTTAGCCCTAGTTACCGATTATGATTGTTGGCATCCCGATCACGATCATGTCACGGTAGAAATGGTGATCGAAAATCTACACCATAACGCTACTAATGCCCAAAAAGTCATCCAAGAAACGGTGCGCCGTCTGGCAGCTAATCCTCCCGTTTCCGTCGCTCATTCTGCCCTTAAATACGCTATTCTTACCCGTCTAGATTCTGTTCCCGTCGCCACTAAAGAAAAATTAGCTCTCTTTTTGAAAAAATATCTTGAATAAGTGGAGAAATAGCCGAGAAAAGTCGCCGATTAATCTAGAAATGGGTCATTTTTCTCGCTGTGATCCAGACGATCAATTTGACCCTTAACGAAGGCAGGGGGCGGTCGGCAGGGGGCAGGAGGCAGTATTCAGGAGTCAGGAGATAGGAGATTATTTTATTTATTCTCCCCACACCCCACACCCCACACCCCACACCCTGCCCCCACGAAAAACTTTTTCAGCAGCCCCTAACTAGCTAGATATTCTCTAATGTTAGCTCGGCGTTTTCTCAATTTGGCGATCGCTTCTCGTTCGATCTGACGGACGCGTTCACGACTGATATTGAGTCGAACGCCAATTTTTGCTAGGGTGAGGGGCTGCCCATTATCTAAACCAAAACGCAGACAAATCACTTCTTTTTGTTGAGGGGTGAGGTCTGCCATCAGTTTTTCCAAATCCACTTGCAGGGAAGAATAGGCAGTGTAATCTTCAGGGGAAAGTCCCGTATCTTCCAAGAGTTCCCCTAATTCCGTGTCTTGATTGTCCCCCACCTTTAAGTCAAGGGAAAGGGGTTGACGGGACCTTTCCAAGTAGTCTCGCACCTGTTTGGGAGTTAGGTCTAATTCCTCGGCTAATTCGGCAATGGTGGCAGCGCGACCTTTATCTTGAGCTAGTTGACGCTGGGCCTTTTTGATTTTATTCAGTTTTTCGGTAATGTGGATGGGCAGACGGATGGTGCGACTTTTTTCTGCGATCGCACGGGTGATGGCTTGGCGAATCCACCAATAAGCATAGGTGGAAAAGCGATAGCCTTTGGTGGGATCGAATTTTTCCACACCTCTTTGCATCCCAATGGTTCCCTCTTGGATGAGATCCAATAAATCTAGATTGCGTTTTAGGTATTTTTTAGCGACGGAAACCACTAGACGCAGGTTCGCTTCTACCATCTTGCGTTTGGCGAAATCCCCTGCCCCCAATTCTCGACGTAGTTGTTCTTCACTAATTTCCGCCGCTTCTGACCACTGGCGATCGCTGGGGTCGCTGCCGAGTTTCGCCTTTAGGGATTCTTTGATTTTTTCCAGAAAAATTAATCTTTGTACCTGTTTCGCGTAGAGAATTTCTTCTTCATGGGTGAGAAGGGGAACTCGGCCAATTTCTCTGAGATAGGCGCGAACTGGATCGGTAAGGTTTTTCGAGGTTTTCATGAGTGCGCGTCGGTTGAGGGTTGATATTCAGGGATTGATGGCGTTTTTCAGATTGCTTCCCCAGGGCAATAAAGGAGATGCTATCAGAGTTTTTTCTCGTTTTGTAAAGAGATAAGTGAGTGGTTACTCAACTATAGAGAGAAACCTCATTGACTATTTAATTGCCTCTATAGTCCTTTTTTTGGCTAGATATAGAGTTTTTGGGCATAAATGGCAAGTAGTAAGAACATTGGTTATTTAACCAATATTACAACAATTATTAAATATTGTAAAGTTTATGAGAGAAAAAACAGTCCCTCTCAGAGAAGAACCAATGAAGATGAGGTTTGAGTATCTCTACTCATAGATTACCCAAAGGTTTCCGCTCGGAATGCAATCTAGATGACAAAATCAGCAATTTTCTCATTTAGCGATCGCAGATCGAGCGGTGAGGGAATTATAAATTATGAATTATGAATTATAGTCATTTCAGATAAGTCTGATACAGTCTAAACCGACAAAAGCCTTATGAACTCTGGGATTGATATTCTCAATCTTAATTGAAATGACTATATGAAGTGGGAAGATGGGGGAGCAGGGGAGCAGGGAGAAAAAGCTGACGACCGACGACAGACGACTGACTCCCGGCTATTGACCTTGCCTAGCGGTTCAGGGGGGATTGTGTAAAAATAAGAGAAGATCGGTTTTTTTTTACTAAACCTATGGCCACTTCTTCCATTGCCGTTAGAGAATTACCTCTCTTTCCCCTACCCGAAGTTGTTTTATTCCCGGGTCGTCCCCTGCCCCTGCACATCTTCGAGTTTCGCTATCGGATTATGATGAATACGATATTGGAAGAAGATCGCCGTTTTGGGGTCTTAATGGTAGATCCTGCCACCGGAGAAATCGCTAAAGTGGGCAGTTGTGCGGAAGTTGTCCGTTGTCAACGTCTTCCAGATGATCGCTTAAAAATTCTCACCATCGGTCAACAGCGCTTCCGTGTCCTAGAATACGTCCGGGAAAAACCCTATCGCGTCGGTTTAGTGGAGTGGATTGAAGATGTCCCCACCACCCAAGATCTGCGACCTCTGGCCAAAGAAGTGGATCGACTGCTGCGGGATGTGGTTCATCTATCAGCCAAATTAACCGCTCAAAAAATTGAACTCCCCGACGATTTGCCTAGTCTTCCCCTAGAATTATCCTACTGGGTGGCGGGTAATCTCTACGGTGTGGCCGGGGAACAACAAGCTTTATTAGAAATGCTCGATACAGTCAGTCGTCTCCAACGAGAATCGGAAATTCTCACCTCGACCCGCAATCATTTGGCCGCTCGCACGGCTCTTAAAGATGCTTTAAATTAATGATCTGTAGGTTTTTCAGCTGCGGGAGAAGGAAATGGGGAAGTTATTTCAGTGAACAGTAATCAGTAATCAGTGAACTGATAACTCACATCTGAAAACTGATGACTTACCCACTGATAACTGATCACTGATAACTGATCACTGTTAATCTGGGGATTACCTAATGTTTACCTTGATACAGTAAAGTGGGGTTAAAATTGCTATCCCCTCACCCAGGAGAACTTTGATCATGTTGCTGACCTATAATCCCAGCGTCTCACCCTTCCGAGAAGACTATAGCGAGAGTCGTCGGCTCCATTTTTATGATCGCGGGGAAAATATTCCTCTGGTGGTTGATGGAGTCTGGCAAGTTTATCGGGGTATGGCGCAACTAAGTCAAGTATCTGAGAGTGGAGAGGAAATTTTACTAGGCTGGGTTCATTCATCCCAGTTTTTCGGCTTAAATTTGACCCATCTAGAATCCTATCACGCCAGAGCCTTGTCGGAACTGTACCTAAAATGGTACACGATCGCCGAAGTAGAAAATTCGGCGGAATTAACTAGGATGATGTTAAATCAAATGATCCGTCGTCAACAACAAACAGAATCCCTACTGGCGATCGCAGGACTGAAACGAGTGGAGGAACGTCTCCAGCAGTTACTACAGTTATTAAAGCGGGAAATGGGAGAACCAATCGCCCAAGGCAGTCGTTTAAAGATACGTTTAACCCATCAAAATCTGGCCAATGCTATCGCTACCACGAGAGTAACGGTGACGCGTTTGTTAGGCGAATTTCAGCGTCAGGGATGGGTGAGTATCGATGGCGATCGCCATTTAATTATTCACGATTAAGTCAGACAATTTTAGTCAGATACCGCCCACTAATTGCCAAGCTAATTTAGCAGCCCCCACCATCCCAGCGCGATTACCTAACTCGGCCGTTAATACCTCTAATCCTTCTCTGGAACTAGGTAAAACCCGTCTTTCGATTTCTGCGAGCAGAGAGGGAAAGAAAAACTTAGCACTGGCGCTAATGCCGCCGCCGATAATTACCGCCTCTGGGGTGAGAACATAGAGTAAACTGGCGATACCAGCCCCCAGTAAACAACCGTAACCCTGCCAGAATTCTAAAGCCTCTCGATCGCCTTTTTCGGCCAATTCCGCCAATTGCTTCGGTTCTTTGCCAGTCATCCGGCGAATAGCTTGCAGGGAGGTGTACTGTTCCAAGGAACCCTGATTACCGCTATTGCACAATGGACCGTCAAAATTGAGGGTTATTAAGCCTAATTCTGCGGCTGTTCCCTTGCTGCCGACAAATAAGTGACCATCGAGGATAATTGCCCCTCCTACTCCCGTCCCCAAGGTCAACAGGATTAGGTTTTGAAACCGTTTGCCCGCTCCTAACCAAGCTTCCCCTAAACCGGCACAATTGGCATCATTGGCTAAAATTGTCGGCATTCCCGTACTTTCTTCTAACCAATCGGCGAGGGGAATATCCCGCCATCCTGCCAAATTAATCGCTATTTTGGCAATTCTTCCCTGAGCATCCGCTGGCCCTGGCGTTCCCACACCGATGGCTTGACAACTTTTATCCAAATTTACTTGACAAATGCCTTGATGTATGGTAAGGGCGACTTCTTTGGGTGTAGCGGGTTGGGGAGTGGGCAAGGTGAGAGATTCGATACAATTGCCCTCTTGGTCAAATTTACCAATTTTAATAGCCGTTCCACCTAAATCGACACCTATTACTGTTTTCACCATCGGGCTTTCCTTGTTACTCTGGGAGTAGCTAGGTTTATTATCACTCTTTTTGGCAGTTTTTTTCGCGGTTAGATGTGATTGAGGATAATTCAGCTAAACCGGCAAAACTAGCTAATTGATTAGCCCAAATTTCTCCTATACTTTGGACACCGGCAGCTTAACTCCTGATTTTTTCCCATTTTTAAGTAGGTAGGCGTTAAAAATTATCCGATGCCCCCCTTATCAAGGGGGGATTAAGGGGGGATCGGCACCCCCCTTATTAAGGGGGGATTAAGGGGGGATCGGCACCCCCCTTATTAAGGGGGGATTAAGGGGGGATCGGCACCCCCCTTATCAAGGGGGGATTAAGGGGGGATCGGCACCCCCCTTATCAAGGGGGGCAGGGGGGATCGAAGCTAAAATCCATTTTTAATTTAATTATAACCAGCTACTTAAAATGATGAATATTACCATCCCAAATCTCTACGATAGCGATTATCAACTTTGGTTAGAAAATACTATCAACCAATTACGTCAAGGCGATTTTCAATCGGTAGATTGGCCGAATTTATTAGAGGAGTTAGCCGATTTGGGAAAAAGTGAACGACGAGCATTAGAAAGTTTATTAACTCGACTTTTAGAACATTTACTGAAGTTAACTTACTGGCAATCCCAACGAGATTATAATCAAGCTGGATGGAAAAAAGAAATTCGCAATTTTCGGATTCAGATCAAAAAAATTCTCAAAGATAGTCCCAGTTTAAAGTCCTATTTAAGGGAAATTTTGCAGGAATGTTATCTCGATGCTCGCAATCTGCTTATTGACGAAACCCAATTAGATGCTAGTATTTTCCCTCTGGAAGTGTTAGCTAATCTAGAGGAGATTCTCGATGAAAATTGGCTGCCTAATTGGGAAGCTATCAGCAATAATTCTGAACAGTGAAATTAAGGAGTAAAAAATCATGAATATTACCATCCCAAATCTCTACAATAGCGATTATCAACTTTGGTTAGAGTCCACTATCAACCAATTGCGTCAAGGCGATTTTCAATCGGTAGATTGGCAGAATTTATTAGAGGAGTTAGCGGATTTGGGAAAAAGTGAACGACGAGCATTAGAAAGTTTATTAACTCGACTTTTAGAACATTTACTGAAGTTAACTTACTGGCAATCCCAACGAGATTATAATCAAGCAGCATGGAAAGGGGAAATTAGAACCTTTCGGAAACAAATCAAGAAATTACTGAGAGATAGTCCCAGTCTCAAACCCTATTTATCCG
>NZ_JASJFG010000796.1:0-1241 GCF_030065375.1 Microcystis sp. M49636_WE2
GGACAATTATATCGAGAAAAACTTTGCTAAAGAGCAGAAAGTAGATCTGATTGGGTTTAGTATGGGAGGATTAATTACCCGCTACTACCTGCAAAGATTGGGAGGAGTGGCAAGAGTGCAACGTTACCTAAATATTTCTGCTCCGAATCGAGGCACTTTAACCGCGTATAGTTTACCCTTAGATGGGATTAGACAAATGCAGCCGGGGAGTCAATTTCTAGAGGATTTAAATCAAGATTGTCAACAAATTTTAAATAAAATTAAAACCACAATTATCTGGACTCCCTACGATTTAATGATATTTCCTGCCCATAGTTCCCGTTTATCGGTGGGCAAAGAAATTTCCATTCCCGTATTGCTTCATGCTTGGATGGTCAAAGATAGCAAAGTTTTAACAACAATTAAAGAGACCTTATTAGAATAGAAATACTGGTTGTCTCCAACACCTGAACAAGATCAAAATATTACCGACAAAAACGTTAATTATCATCAAAAAAGCTTGACTTAACGTTATAATTGTGCTAGGCGATCAAATTCCCCTAGGTGTCACTATGTCCACTCAAGAACCCACCCTAACCGATGTTCTCAACGAATTGAAAAGCTTCCAAACAGCAGTAAATCAACGTTTTGAAGCGATAGACCAAAGTTTTGAGGCGATAGACCAACGTTTTGAAGCGATAGACCAAAGTTTTGATGCTATGGGGCAACGCTTTCAGGAAATAGACCAACGTTTTGATGCTATGGGGCAACGCTTTCAGGAAATAGACCAAAGATTAGACAAGCTCGACTATAAATTTGACACCTACGAAAAAGCCTCCGAGAAAGTGCTGAGATTAGCCACAACAATTATTATCGCAGCCGCCACCGTAGCGGTTTTACCCTCGGCCTTTCAGGCAATCGGCCCCCTATTAACCCAAATAATCGCCGCCGGCAATAACTAACTTGTGATCGAGACTTGACGATTGCATGGTATGATAGGGGTTTTGGAACTATTGTTTTAGGTCAAGATCATGGCGAAACGAATGCAGGTTATCCTCAATCAAAAAGTCAGCAAATTAGGCGAAAATGGCGATGTGGTGGAAGTAGCCCCCGGTTATGCCCGCAATTACCTTATCCCCCAAGGTGTGGCCGTTTTAGCCACCAAGGGCGCGATTAAACAGGCAGAATTTAGGAAAGAAAAAGAGCGTCAACGTCTCCTCGCTGAAAAACAAGAAGCGGAAACCAGAAAAACTGCGATCGAA
>NZ_JASJFG010000037.1:0-1339 GCF_030065375.1 Microcystis sp. M49636_WE2
GATCCCGTTTTTGAGGTTATTCGCTCCAATCGTCAGCGTTTGCCTCTGTTTAGTAGTCCCACCCTCTACAATATTCGCACCCTCGAAGATGGCGGCAAAAACGCCCAAGGTTTAACCCTTGCCGCACCCTGGCACCCCTCGGTTAACCAGACTTTTGCCAATCTTATGCAGGAACAGTGGCGCGGTCCGGTTAGTTGGCGCACAGCCACCAGTTTTGACGCTACACGGGTGATTATTGCCGGTTTAAGGGAAAATACTCAACGTCAGGGCCTACAGTCCAGGCTGCGCTCCGGGAATTTTCATCAAACAGGGGCCACCGGAAAAATTAGCTTTGATCCTAATACTGGCGATCGCATTGGTCAACCGGTCTTAATTCAAGTGCAATCAACTCCCTCCGGTGAGCAGTTTGTCCCTTTACCTTGAAAAGTCCCCAGTCCACCAAAGTCGGGAGAGTTGCCAACTCTCCCCCCCAAAAAATGAGCAAAAATTACAATTATTTCAATGTTCAACCCTGAGAAAGAAATGAATGGCTAATATGTTAAAATATGCCTAAGTAGGTAGGTTTTAAAAATTGTCAGATTCCCCCTTATTAAGGGGAGCAGGGGGCATCCGCACCCCCCTTATTAAGGGGGGCAGGGGGGATCAAAGGCAAAATCTATCTTCAATTAAATTATAACTACTTACTTATGGATATCGTTATTATCGAAGATGAAATTGAAATCGCCCATTTGATTCAGCAAACTTTAGAGCGGGAGTCCTTTACTTGTCATCTGGCTTATAATGGTAGGGTAGGACTAGAACTTTTTTATCAAAAGCAACCAGAATTAGTTATTTTAGATTTAATGTTACCCGAATTAGACGGACTAGAATTGTGTGCTAGAATTCGCCAAAAACCCGGGACAAAAGACCCCTATATTTTAATGTTAACCGCTAGAGGAGAAGAAATTGATCGCATTATCGGCCTATCTACGGGAGCCGACGATTATATGGTAAAACCCTTTAGTCCCCGGGAATTAACCGCTCGCGTAAGAGCCTTATTAAGACGTAGTTTAAGACACGATAGTCAACCCCAACAACTCCATCGCAGCCGTCATTTTATTATCGACTTAGATCAACATTCTGCTCTTCGTAAATTGGAAGGAATGCCAGAGGAAACCCTCGATTTAACCACCTTAGAATTTAATTTATTAGCTACCTTTGTCAGTTATCCCAATCGCGTCTGGAGTCGCACCCAATTAATCGATAATCTCTGGGGAAATGATTTTTTTGGCGATGAAAGGGTAGTAGATACCCATATCCGACGCTTACGCAAAAAAGTAGAACCCGATCCTGCTAATCC
>NZ_JASJFG010001064.1:0-1373 GCF_030065375.1 Microcystis sp. M49636_WE2
ATTGGGGGGAAAATTTAGGGATTTTTTCCCTGAAAATTAGGTAATTGACCACCTGAAAATGGGTAAAACCCCACACCCCACACCCCACACCCCACACCCTGCCCCCACGAAAAACTTTTTCAGCAGCCCCTAAGTAGGGAGACACAATTATTTGTAGGATGGGTTAGCAGTAGCCTAACATGATCGGGCGTTGGGTTTCATGCTTCAACCGTTCGGCAAAAGCTCACGGCCGAAGCCCAACCTTGAATGATATTATCAGTCTAACTCTCGGTCGGGTGCAGTGATTGGTTAGACAGATGGACTTTAGATGAAGTTTATGGAGATTTCCACTCTCCTTCTGGGATCATGGCTGTAATCATGATGTTACGCAATGTTCCAGTAGGTAAATCTCTCCCTTGATGGTAAGGTACGATAACTTGAGTATCTTGATCCCTACCACGCCATTTTCTATGACTACCCTTCTGAGAGATCAGTTCAAAGTTATACTTGCGTAATATGCGCTCAACCTCGTCAGCATTCATTCTCCTGAGTCGAGTCATCCCACCATAACCTCACGGATTACTGCTCCTGGTAGAAGGTCGATAGCATCAGGTTGTAAATAAAGCTCGATCGCTTCGCGTATATTATTGAGAGCTTCCTCTTGTGTAATACCGGCAGATGTGCATCCGGGCAGTTCCGGACACCAAATTGCCCATTCGTTTGTATCGGGATCGGGTTCAAGTATCACTCGCCATTTCATCGAAAATTTGGGTCTGAAACCCCGTCGTTCTACGACGGCTTTACCGTCAAATATTAGCACATTTACGAAATATATGCTAAAATGTGAGGTATGGAAAAAGCCTATTCTTACCGATTTTACCCCACACCCGAACAAGAGTCGCTATTGCGGCGCACATTGGGCTGTGTAAGATTAGTTTACAATAAAGCTCTCCATCTCAGAACACAAGCATGGTACGAAAAGCAAGAAAGAGTAGGATATACTGAAACTTCTTCAATGCTAACCGAGTGGAAAAAACAAGAAGAATTAAACTTTCTCAACGAAGTAAGCTGTGTACCCTTACAACAAGGGTTAAGGCATTTACAAACAGCTTTTACTAATTTCTTTGCTGGTCGTACTAAGTATCCTAACTTTAAGAAAAAACATCAGGGAGCAAGTGCCGAATTTACCAAGTCTGCTTTTAAATTTAAAGACAGACAAGTCTATTTAGCCAAATGCACAGAACCTTTACCTATTCGATGGTCAAGACAAATCCCAGAAAGCTGTGAACCAAGTACAGTAACAGTCAGATTACATCCATCAGGACGCTGGCATATTTCAATTAGATTTGATGACCCAACGATTAAGCCTTTATCAGTAACAGATAAAGCCATCG
>NZ_JASJFG010000135.1:0-3339 GCF_030065375.1 Microcystis sp. M49636_WE2
AATCCCGACGCAAAAAGGCTTTACCTGTTATCGAACAATACCAATGGATAGCCGCTACTGCCACTTTTGCTAATCCTCTCGCGGCCCTAGATTTAGTTTTAGCGGCAGCTACTAACGCTCAAATGTTAGTGGATTTAGGGGGAATTTATCAACAAAAAATGTCCCTTGAACAAGCAAAAACAGCCATGGCCACCCTGGGGAAAATGATGGTACAATTGGGCATGGTAGAAGTGACAACCCAGGCATTAGGAACAATTCTCAAGGGAAATGCGATTACTTATATTGCCGGTGGTACAGTGCAGGGAATCGGGGCAGCCTATCTAACTCGTTTAGCTGGTTTAAGTTTAGTTGAATATTTTCAAGAACAGGAAATTAACGAGCAACTGAATAATGATTGGAATTGGACGAGTTTGCAGAATAAAGTTAAACAGGTCTGGGAACAAAATCAGCGCCTAGCATTTTTACAGGATTTTGTCAAGCAAACGAGCGCTCGTTGGTCGGCATTTTCTGGTTAAAAAATGTAGTTAAGAACTGGGAAAAGATAAATGCTGACGCAGCACATCCCAGCGCGAACAATCCCAATAATCGATATGAGAAATAATCAGATTATTGTCATCGAGAGTTAATTGGCTGCGTCCAGAAATAGCGATGCGGGGCCGCCAAGGTAAAGGAGTTGTCCAGTGCAATGTCCAACGGGTATTAATAATATTTCCCTGCTGTTCAATTGCGTGGACATCCATCTTGATAGCTTGGAACCATTGACCCATAAAACCAATCATTTCCCGATAGCGTTTAATCCCCCGAAATTGATTGAGAGGGTCTTGAAAATAAACGTCATCAGCATAAATATCATAGGTTTGATCGAGGGGAAATCTTTGATAATCTTGCTGCAAAATAGCGATAATATCCATAAAATAAGTAATTAGTTATAATTAAATTGAAGATAGATTTTGCCTTTGATCCCCCCTGCACCCCTTGATAAGGGGGGTATCTGACAATTTTTAACAGCTACCTACTTGGCAAATTATTCCCGATAGCTATTGCCTTTTTTCACTGCTGAGGGGTCACTGTTAACTATTAAAAGATCACTCCCGTCAAACTAAAGGGACGGACTTCGGTAATTTTAACCTTAACAAATTTGCCGCGCAATTCCTCAAGATTTCCCGTAAAGAAAGTTAAGCGATTGCCTCTAGTTCTTCCCATAACTTGACTAGCATCTTTAGGGTTAACTTCTTCCACTAAAATTTCCTCAATTCTGCCTAAATATCTTTGGGAACGTTCGGCGGCTTTTGTGGCCACTAAATGATTTAATCTTTGTAAGCGATCGCTTTTTACCTGCTCACTTAATTGATTATCCCAAATAGCGGCCGGAGTGCCTGGACGGGGAGAATAGGCCGCCGTATTTAATTGATCAAAACCAATCTCATCGACTAATTTTAAAGTATTCTCGAACTGTGCCTCTGTTTCTCCGGGGAATCCGACAATCGCATCGGCACTAATGGCAGCATCTGGCATTAAATCGCGAATATTAGCAATAATTTGTCGGTATTTTTCCTGAGTATAGCCCCGTTTCATCGCCTTGAGAATATCATTATCCCCCGATTGAAAAGGGATATGAAAATGTTCACAAACTTTAGGTAATTCCTGACAAGCTTTAATTAAACGTTCGGTAAAATAGCGGGGGTGACTGGTGGCAAAACGGAGACGTTCAATGCCGGCCACATCGTGAATGTAGTAGAGTAAATCGGTGAAATTGTGCAGATGTCGGCCGCTTGCCGTCACTCCGGGTAAATCCCGTCCGTAGGCATCGATATTTTGACCTAAAAGGGTGATTTCTTTATAACCCTGTTGTCCTAATTGTGCCATTTCTGCTCGAATTGCCGCAGGAGTGCGAGATTGTTCCACCCCGCGCACCCCCGGAACCACACAATAGGTACAGCGTTCATTACAACCATAGATGACGTTCACCCAAGCGGTAATATTACTATCCCGGCGCGGTTTGGTGATATCTTCCATGATGTGGATGGGTTCGGTGGCCACCACCTGGGAACCGTCAAAAACTTGTTGTAATAAGTCTCCCAAGCGATTTGCGTGTTGGGGACCGATAATTAAATCCACTTCGGGAACCCGTCTTAATAATTGTTCCCCTTCCTGTTGGGCCACGCAGCCAGCGACCACTAGAGTAAGATCGGGTTGAGTTTGTTTGCGTTTAGCCTGTCTACCGAGATAGGAATAAACCTTCTGTTCGGCATTATCGCGAATTGTACAGGTATTGTAGAGGATTAAATCGGCTTCGTTGGCATCCTCAGACCATTGAAACCCCAAATCTTCTAAAATACCCGCCATGCGTTCGGAGTCAGCCTTATTCATCTGACAACCAAAGGTGGTGATATGGTAACGACGTGGGGATTTATTCATGATGCTGGCTACAGAAACAAGAGTGCAGGTTTCTATTTTAGGCTATTTATTCTCTGACTTGAAAGAAGCGGTCGGCGGTCGGCAGGATTCAGTTATCAGTTATCAGTTATCAGTTCACTGAGAAAACACCCTACACCCTACACCCCACACCCCACACCCTACACCCCACACCCCACACCCTACACCCCACTTCCCACTCCTCAGAATTAGACCTAAAGCATACTCAGCCATACAAGCAAAGAAAAACGAAACTTTTGCTTTGAGGATATCTCCTGACTGGTAGGATAAAAATAAACCATAACTAGGCAGTTTAACCTCCACACCCCAGAGGCCACACCTTTAATCATCAAAGGAAAAATATTTATATGTCTAAAAATCAAGTGTTCGACTTCTTCGCCTTAGCCGCTAAAAACGAAGAATTGGGTCAAAAAATGCGCTCAACCCAAGATCCTCAGCAATTACTAGAGATAGCTCGCTCGCAAGGCTTCGATTTCTCCCGTCCTGAATTAGAAGCAGCACTTAAATCCTTGCACGAGAGTCCCGACTTTTTCCAAAAGTTAGCTCATGCAGTGTTAGAAGTTTTCAGCCCTAACCACGATAATTATCCCTCGATCGGTGTCCAACCCTACGAAGGTGAGATCGATCGCTAGAATCAGTCATCAGTGATCAGTTACCAGTGATCAGAGGTGAGTTTTCATTTCACTGTTTACTAATCACTGAAAAAGGCTCCCCTCTCTCCCCAATTCATAGGGAGCATCCCACTAAGCATTTCGCATCTAAGTACAATTGCTTATGGCAAAATTGGGATGCTTCCAATTCATAATTTATAATTCATAATTTATAATTCCCAGAACTACCGAAAAGGCTTGCCATCTAAGCATTTCGCATCTAAGTATAATTGCTTATGGCAAAAGTGGAATG
>NZ_JASJFG010000105.1:0-12757 GCF_030065375.1 Microcystis sp. M49636_WE2
CGTTTTATTTGAGGATAGATTTTTTAACCTAAAAAAGGCAAGTTGAAATCTGACCCACCTTTTGTTAATGTCGCTTGACTTTCCTCTTGGGTGAGATTCCAGTCGAAAGCATCAATAGTAGATGATAAGTCTTTGTTCTCTTGTCTGTTCGTTATGCTTAACAATAATTAAAATTCTCTTAATCCTTGATAGGAGAGACGTTTTCTGCTATGGACGGTCTTAGTCAGTGTCTGACTGGTGATTTTTCTTTACAAAAGTTTATCAATTGTCGCTCCGGAAGCCAATTTCCCCTTTTTCTCCCTCACCAGACCATATAGAAAATTCAATAGATAGATTCTCAAAAAACAATCAAACAATTCTGTAAAATTGAGGCCATAACCTCATCTTCTCGCGCTTTTGCTGACACCGGAGCATTCAATGACTCTAGCAAAAATCAATGGTTTGTATAGATTTTGGCCTTGGCTCTAGGAGGAACGTGCTATCCCTACTACATAAATTAATCCCAGTCAAAACCCTTCATATATGTCTTGTGATTGGTTTACTGACCACCCTGTTAACTGCCTGTGGCGATCGCCTGACGGCTACCAATCTCCCCAGTTCCGAAACCCCTCATCTTCCCGTCGTTCGAGGCCGCATTTCTGAGGTGGCCCCCCCGGTCCTAATTCAGGAACTGCGCCCCAGTTTAGAGCGTTACGCTCCCCAAGTAACGATTCTCAGTCCTCTGGCCGAACAAGTTTTCGATGACACTCAGGTGACAGTTAAACTACAAGTGTCGGATCTGCCAATTTTCCAAGACGATACCCTGAAATTAGGACCCCACTTGAGCCTAATTGTCGATAATGAACCGGCAGCAGCCATTTACGACCTCAAGCAACCGATTATCCTAGAAAATCTTGCCCCCGGTACTCACACCCTGCGCGTCTTGGCCCTGCGTCCTTGGCAGGAAAGTTTTAAAAATGATGGGGCATTTGCTGAAACAACCTTTCATATTCTGACAAAAACAGGCAAAAATGACCCCGATAACAACTTACCCCTATTAACCTACAGTAGTCCGCAGGGAATCTACTGTGCAGAACCGATCCTGCTCGATTTTTATCTGAGTAATGCTCCTCTACGTCTGTCCAATACTGCCAACGGGGATAATAATCTTCAAAATTGGCGCATTCGTGTCACTGTCAACGGTGAAAGTTTTCTGCTTGATACTTGGGAACCAATCTATCTCAAGGGTTTTGCCAAGGGCAATAACTGGGTACAACTAGAATTCATCGATGGTAAGGGAAATAAAGTCGAAAACGAGTTTAATACCAGCGTGCGCGTGATTAGCTTTGATCCCTCTTACCAAGACGGCCTCAGTCAATTGGTCCGCGGCGATTTATCCCCTACAATTGCCCGTAGCATTGTTGATCCCAACTATAAAACCATTCCCCGTCTAGAGGAAGAAACCCCCGTTATTGAGCCAGAAACCCCTATAGTTGAGGAAGAAGAAACCTCTATAGTTGAGGAAACCCCTGTAGTTGAGGAACCCCCTATAGTTGAGGAAGAAACCCCTATAGTTGAGGAAACCCCTGTTATTGAGCCAGAAAGCCCTATAGTTGAGGAAAACCCTGTTATTGAGTCAGAAAGCCCAATCGTGGAAGAAAAACCAGTGGAGACAGAAACAATCGAAAAGGTCGAGGAAACCCCTGAAGCGATCGAATCTCCCCTAACCACCATACCAGAGACAAAAGAGATTAACGAACCTGCCCCCGGTATTCAGCCTCCGCTAGAAGTGGAACCTATTCCCGAACCCCAGAACAATAGCGAGCAAAAAATCAGCATTTTTGATCGCGTTCAACAAACCTTCAATCGCTTCCAGTTGGCCTCTTCCTCAGCAGAAAAAGATATCGAACTACCCACCCTCGATCCTCAATTATTCAGCAATGTCGAGCGGTCTTAGAGCCTAGCTTAATCCAGTTTTCAGGGGAAGTGGGGAGGTGGGGAGGTAGGGAGCGGGAGAATGGGGGAATTTCAACTAACACCCTAAAACCCCAACACCCTAAAACCCCAACCTCCAACCCCTCGATCGAGAAATTATTAAACAAATATTTCGCAATATAGACAAAATCAGGAACTAAGTTATAATCTAAAACGTCTATAGAGAATTTACTAACTTTTTGCTTGAGGTAATTGTGTTTAACAAAATTTCCCTTGTCGCTGGTTTTGCCGGTTTAGTTGCCCTAACTACCGTTGGCGCTGTACCCGCACAAGCAGGACCACAAAATAACGAAATCTTGATCAGTCAACTGCGCGGCCATGACACCTACAGAGGTGAGCCGCAACTCAACCCCGGTGACTATATACTCGGTCGCGTCCGGGGAACCGTGGGTGGCATTATGTCCATCCAATTGATCAGACTTGTAACAGTGGATGGCAAAGAAATTTTCAACGGCGACTTTGCTGACGGAACCACCGCTCGTATTGTTGGGGATGGCACTGGTGGTGACGATGTACTATTGCAAGTGGTAGATGGCAAGTTAATTTATGTGGGTAAAGCTCATCCCTATTGGGTTTCCCGCTTGAAACTAAAATCAGAAATCGCCGTCAGTACCACTCGCTCGCAACTTTTAAGAGAACTTAACCAAAAAGAATCCGCTTGGGGACTTCCCGCTTTACCCCCGGAAACCAGAACCTTTACTGAAGTTGCTCCTCAACCCGCTCCCGATCCTAGTGTATCTCCTATCCGCGGACTTTGGTAGTGGGAAGACATCAGCAGAAAACCTCTTGTCTTTAGACTAAGAAGGGTGAAAACTTTCCTCACAATCTAACCAATTTGGACTAAATAAATCCCTCTTTTTCAGATAAAAGGGGGATTATTATTGCTCTCTTAGGTTTGGTGGGTAAAATGTATTCTAAGATACAGTCCTGCTGGCGAGGGAGTGGAAGGAACCACTCCAGACACAGAGGACACAAAGATTGATCGCTTCTATAGTAAGTTAAACTGATCACACAAAGAATAAGAGAGCCATGACCGAATCCAGATAGGGAAATTTCCCGATATTCACTCCAGTTCAAAAGACTGATTATTAAATTTTAGTGTCCGACAATTCTCCGTCACCGTCCGCACCACATCATCCGGCACACCATCAGGAATGTCAGCTTCAATCTCCAGTGTTACCTTAACCCTGGCCCCACTGAGTCGGGTGAGATGCTGGATGATCTCATTGGCGATCGCTGGAGCGTCTCGATTGATCCGCAGGGGATCGATCTCAACACTGCCGTAAAACCTCCGCAGAACCAGCTTTTTCTCAACCAGATCACCGGGAGTCTCTGTCACAGTTAATCCAACACCAGAGGGTAAAGATGGCGGCCGATCACGGTCACTAGAGATAACGGGATCAGTCTCGGCAGTGGTCGGGGGGTTAGCTGGTTTCTCGGCCTCTAGCTGCCCCATGGCTACATCAGGCTTAACCAGAAGGCTGTGACTGCTGATACTCGGGTTAATATCCCGAAGGATGACAAGACCAGTATATCTTTGCTTCGCCTCATCCCAGCCCTCTGCATAACCGAAGTTCTCCTGTACGAGCGTAGAACGAACCCCCTCCCGCACAGTTTGAAGTAGAACATCCTGGTTCTTGAGACGGGGCAAGTAAAGATACTGCGCTAGGTACTCCCACAGACGTTTCAGATCGATGTGGTTAGTTGAACGCCACAGGTATTTGTCGAGGGCGTCCCTCCGCAGGTTGTCACCAGAGTAATGGGTAATCAGTTGCCCCTCATGAACCAGTTTGCGGCTGGCTCGATCGATAGGCGAATCGTCCCCCTGAGCGTTGGTATCAGTCCAGTGGATGCCTTTCTGGGGGTCGGGTTGCTCTGGAACCAGCAGCCACTTATAGGTTTGGTTGAGGATCAGGCTTACCTCCTTGTCGGCTTGATCGCGCTTAGTGATCGCCTGTTTATTCTGAGAAACATCGAGATTGAGGGTTTCCTTATCCGCCACAATTGAATTCCAGGCAAGATATCCGGCGACGTTCTTCTCTAAGTTTTCCAAGTTCGACTTGTCAGGGGCAACAAATACAAGCGTATTCTTGTAATAGCGGGGGCTACCCCCTCTCTGATTGAGAATTTCCGCCACTAAACGCCGAGCGGGGCTATCTTCGGCGGATTTGCTGTGGGGTTGCCCAGTACCGAGAACTACAAGCCGCACCCCCAGATGAGGATCATCGGGAATATCAGCAGTTGATTCTGGGGCAATATGAATCGCTCCAAACTCGCCCCGCTGCTGGTCGGCCTTCAAGCGCCGGACGATTTCTTCTGTCACTTTATACCGCTCCTCAAAGAGCAGGTTTGCCCGATCTTGGGCTGTGCGGGTGACGTTGGGCTGATTGGAAATCCAGTAGCGGTTGCCATCGATGTAGAGGTAGGTGGCCCGATCTGTTAGCCGCCGTAGGGCATCACCAAAAGTGGCTACAGTCTCCCCCGGCTGCACGCAACCGAGTTTGATCCTCTTATCTTCTAGTCCTCGGTTAGCAGCCCGAATCGTGGGGGCCGAGCCAAGGTAAATAGTGCGCGTAACCCGACGGCAAGCAGAATAGCGTCCCAGGTTGGAATTTTGGCGATCGATGTCGAGGGGCAGAGAATTGGGGCCATCTACATCTTTTTCGATGATCGGAACCCAATTATCATCTAAGTAGCGGGTTAACTCCGACTGAACCTGAGCATCATCCATCGGGACGTGGGAGGGCATGATCAACAAGCTCTTGTCCTCTCGCTCCCAAAGGGAATGGATGACCTTGGCCATGAGTCGCAAAACACCCCTGGTGCGTTGGAATTTATCGAGGGTTGACCAGTCGGAGTAGAGGCGATCAAAAAATTCTGGGTGAATGGGATAGGCTTCCCGCAGGCGGCGTCTGTAGTCAGCCTCCAGGCATTCGCTAGGAAATTCCTGGGCCTGGGTGCGATACATCTCGGAGAAAGCTTTAATCACCGCATCCCGTGCGACAAATAGTTGCGGGTCAGTAGTGGTTTGAAAGAGACGGCGGCGGACGATCTCGAAACTCTCCTCGGCACTAGCGGGTCGCCAAGGGGATTGGATGCGCCCGATCGCATTTTTAAGGCGGTCTAGGGCCTCTGTACCCCGTTCTCCTCCGGTTTCAACATCTGTAGTCCGTACTTCTCCGGTTTTTTCGTCAACGGTTTCCGAAGCGGGGATACTCACAGCCAAAAGCGTCTGCTGGGCATTTTTCGCCGACTCGCTCAGGGTTTGGGCAAATGTAAACTGGGTGTCAAAACTACCGCCGGGAATATCGTTCTTGTCGTGCAATTGCCTAGCATAGGCAACCCATTCGTCGATCAAGATCAAACAGGGTGAAAAACGATTAAACAATATTTTGAGTGCGTCTCCCGGATTAGTGGAAGTTTCATCGGCGTTGCGAACCAGAGCGTAGCCCTCAGCGCCGCCGAGTTGCCAAGCTATTTCTCCCCACAGGGTCTTGATTTCTGGGCGATTTTGCTTGTTGTGTTCCGGTTTGTAGGGGGGAATGCCACTAGGCTGGACTTTAGTGCCGACCAGAACAGCAATGTTGACATTTTCGGGGGGTTTTTTAATGTTCAGAGCTTGGAAGATCGACTCCATACCGGGAAGATCTTCGATCGCCAAAGCATTGCACAGATGGTAGAGGGCCAGCATGGCGTGGGTTTTTCCGCCACCGAAGTTAGTTTGCAGTTCAATCACCGGCTCTCCGCCATTACCACTCAGACGCAGCAGGGCATTGGTGAGGAGTTGCTTGAGTCCTTCGGTGAGGTAGGTGCGGCGGAAAAATTCCGTCGGGTCGCGGTATTCGTCAGAGCCTTCATCGAGATAGACTTGCCAGAGGTCGGCGGCAAATTCGGCCTGTTGGAAGCGTCCAGAAGCCACATCGGGGTGGGGGGTGGCGATTTCCCGCCAGGGTTTCAATCCCGACATCGGTTGTCCTTCCGTAGGTGCGATCGCTTGGCGCCTTGTCTCTCGCCGGGCCTGTTCTTCAAAGCGAAGTCTGAGGATTTCTTGCTTCTGCTTCTCCACCTCTTGGGTGTCGGCGGAAACCGAACTCAGTAGGCGAGAGATGCTATCAAAAGCCCGGTAAGCATCGTCGAGGCTGAAAGCATCGTTATGGGCCCAGGCGTTGCGGACATCTCTTAGTTCACTGGCCAGAGAGCGATCGCTTCTGCCTAGGGTTTTCTTAAAAACTTCATTCCACTGCTCCCAGAGGACAATTAGTAGGGCCGAAACGTCTTCCTTGAGGACGGCATCACCTGTCCTGCGGATCGTGTAGCTCTCAGGGAGGCAACTTAAGGCCACGGCCACCCACTTCTGGCCGTAGCTTGCTTTCATTTCTCGTTCTATGAAGGGGTATAGTCCCTCTCTGAGGAAATCTAGGGCGCGTCCGACTCGTTCACGATTGCTGATTGCCATGGGATTTGATGAGGAGTTATTTTTATAATGCCTCAATTTGGGAGAGATAACCACACGAAGGGGGATTTTGAACCACAAAGAACACGAAGGGGGATTTTGAACCACAAAGGCACAAAGAACACGAAGGGGGATTTACCACAAAGGCACAAAGGTCACAAAGTTTGGGGAACCACAAAGGCACAAAGGTCACGAAGGGGGATTAACCACAAAGGCACAAAGGTCACGGAGGGTTAGGTACTTGTGCTTGAGTGGTCTGTGGGGAGACGATTTCACCACAAAGAAACTCTATGCTGATTCCGTAGATGGTTAGGGCTTCGTAAAACTCGGCCCAGTCTGAATCCACAGCGTTGATAATGGGAGGGCAATCTTGTGCGGCGAGGGCAACAGCGACAAATTTTCGGTCTGATGGGTCGAATTTTTTTAATTGAGGATCATCAGGAAATTCTTGAAAGCTATTATCTTCTGAAGGATGAATCTTGACTTGTTGACAACGTTGAGAGTTTGTCTGATTAGTCAATACCCATTTGAGAAATGCGTCTCCTATTCCTGGTTGTCCTGTTTGATTTACTTTGTTTCTATATTCTTTTAAGATTAGCCATTGATTGTCTATCACAATGATTCCATTTTCTTTTATGTCTCTTAAATATTGTCCTGTCCTTAACTGACATTTAGGAGTAACTTGAGGACAATCTCTACCGTTAGCGGCGATTAAGACGTTTGTATCAATAATGACTTTCATGGGTTTATTCACTAACTATCTGACGTTTTATAGCAGCTTCGGTCATGGCAAATAAATCTCCTATTTCATCACCAAAGAAATTTTCTGGCCAGTTGGCAATATTTCCAAAGTCGTCGATTTCTAAGGTGGTTAAACTAGAGCTTCCATCTTGCTTGGAATTACAGAAGTAAAGTTTAATGTCTTGAGGGCTTAATCCGTCTTTTTCTTCAGCAATACGACGCTGAAGACGACGCAGTAAATGTTCGCTATGACTCTCGACAATGATTTGAATTTTGCGAGTTTTAATAGCATCAATAAATACATCGGCAAGTCCAGCCTGTACGGAAGGATGCAGATGAATTTCTGGCTGTTCTAAAATGATTGTTGAGCCTTCTGGCGCATAATAACACAGAACCAAAACAGGTAAAACCTGAGAAACACCAAAGCCAACATCCGTTATTAAAACTTTTGCTGTATCGGGAAATCTTTGTACCAAAACTTCATAGTCTTTGCGATCTTTTGCAATTGCTTGCACCTGAAAACTATGAATTAGAGCTAATTCTTTTAGCCAGTAAGCAATGGTCTCTTGAATGGTTGATTGTTGAGAAGCTAGTAAGGCCGGAATAGCTAATTCTCCCCTACGGCCAACATCTCGCGGTTTTTCTCCGGCCCAAGAGTAAATTCTTTTGGGGTATTCTCTCAGGGGACCAAGATAATAAATACGCTCAAATGCTTTTTCATAGGCTAGGGAAAAATCCGATAAAAAGCCTGTATTTTGAAAATAACTAATTGCTTGGTCAGGAAAACCATAGTTTTTTATTGGAACTGGGAGAGGCCAAGCTCTCCCCCTACTTCTTTTCGGTTGATATCCTTCTGATTGTAGTTCATATTCACAGGAGTCTTTTTCGGCATTTTTCTTGAATTTAAAGCTTATATTTTCTGAATTATAGTTAAAATTATAGCAAAAGTTTTCTAAAAATATTTGATTATCATTTAGCTTTATTTCTGAATAAAATTCCAGAGAGTTTAAGGAAAAAAGTACATCTTCTTGAGAGCTTTCGGGATTAAAAATATTTAATTCTTCTGATAAATCCCATTCTAATTTAAAAGAGATTACACTGGGGATAATATGATTATAAGCAATATCATACAATGTCCCTAACTCAACATAACTTCTTTCATCCCCTGTGTTTAAGACTCTTTGGCGATCGCTAGACTCTACAGTTTGCTTGAGAAGTAAAAAGAATTGAATAATGCTGGATTTTCCAGAGCTATTATTACCAAAAAATCCTGTAAGAGAAGCTAAGGAAATGTCTCCTGTATCTTGCCATGATTTAAAGTTTTTAAACTTGATTGTTTTAAACATAATTACAATTTGAGATTAGAAACTTGTGGGGATTTGGGAGAGGGGGGATTTTGAACCACAAAGGCACAAAGGTCACGAAGTTTGGGGAACCACAAAGGCACAAAGGTCACAAAGTTTGGGGAACCACAAAGGCACAAAGGTCACAAAGTTTGGGGAACCACAAAGGCACAAAGGTCACAAAGTTTGGGGAACCACAAAGGCACGGAGGTCACAAAGATTAGGTAGATGGTGTCCATAGCTCAATGTTTTTAAACCAAGTTAAGTCTCTGTAATCGAGAGTCCAGATTAGGGCGTTAAATTTTTGAGCAATGACTACCACTGAAGCATCTTCTAGACTACCCTGCCAATTGGTCATTTGTATGACTAAATCAAATGTAGTCTGCATGGTTTCCATTTCAAGCGGCACGATTGTGGTCTCTTCTTTAATTATAGTTAATGCCTTTTGCGCTACTTGTGGACATTGTTCCCTAGCTACGAATTTATAAACCTCGAACAAGATGGGTAAAGGGGTTAAAACTGCGCCAAATTCCTGCGGTAGTTGTGCAAACCCCTTTATCGCTTCCTTGTGGTAATTATCTTGGCTCGATAACAGGGCAATAAGTGGCCCGGCATCAAGGACTAATCGTCTCATGTCAAATAATCTTCGTTAACGGAGGCATCTGGTGGGGCATTCTCGACAATTCCCGCTAGTTCTAGAAGTCTAGAGGTATCTTTGGGAATTAGTTTGATTTCTAGGGCTTCTTGAACTACACTTAACGGGGTTTCTTCGGGATGCTCTTTTAAGTAGTTATTGAGACGTTTTGCTAAGTTATCGGGAACTTCAATGGTTAGTTTCATGGGGGTTACTACTTGATTTTAAAACTCTGTGTTCTCTGTGTCTCTGTGGTTTAAATTCACCACAAAGGCACAAAGGTCACAAAGAAAAGGATAGTTGTTCGGGAGAGGGTTTATATTCGTTGGCTAGGCGGGTGATTTCTGGCCAAGAGGTGACGAGGCTATTGTAGGCTATGGCTTCTTGGGTCCAACCTTTTCTGTCACAGAGGCTATAAAGTCTATAGGCGAGTTCTTTGGCTAAATCGGCTTTGTTTCCTAGTTTAGCCAAGAGTTCTGCGGCTCCGGTTTCGCCGTTTTTATCGAGGGTATGGATGAGGTGTTGGGTGATTTCCCAGATGGGTGTCCGCTCATCTTTTTCTGGCTTCCAATCGGTTTTAAGATCTTCACGTTTGAGTAGTCGCACTTTACCGGCTTTTGCTTCTAGTATGCCAGCTTCAACCATGCCCTGAATACTGGTGTTTTTGGCTTTGGAGAGGGTTTCTGCATTGCCATATAGTGCTTCGTTGAATTGGTACTGCTCGAACCAAGTCAGCGCCCAACGGGTATCACTATCAAATTCTCCTTCTTGTTCGGTGAGAAATTCGTCGAGAATCTGGTTAATCAGTTGCAGGGCGGTACGAACACCCATAGAAGTGCCGTTAGATTCGAGGATAGCGGCGTATTTGGAGTAGATTGCCATCCCGGGCCCAATACTGGCTTGGGCGAGGTCAACGGGGGCAATATTGCCCTGTTGCAGCAGTTTTAGGGCTTGGGGAAGGTCGCGCTTCAGTTCGTTGAGGAATTGGCGGCGGCTGGCTTTGGGCGCGTCGGCGGGACGGGGACGACACACGAGGACGATGGAGGAGGCGAGGGCGTTAGTGCCAAGTCCAACACTACGGTTACTCAGTTCTGTTCGCATTGGCCATGTGCCACCAATGGAAAAATCAGATTTAATCAAACCTTCGAGCATGGTTTCCCATCCAGTGGAAGAGACAACAGCATTTCCCTTATCATCATCACTGTCTTCTGTTTCTGCCTGTTTAAAGGCGTAATAGACAGTAAGAGGATAATCTGAGTGAGCCATCCCATTCATTCGCCCGAATGCTTTTCTTAAGCCCTCCTCAAAGAAGGATTGAGCTTTTTTTTTATCACCCCCAAAACGATAGGGAGTAGCGACTAATTCCGGTGTTTTGGGTACGAGTAAAGTGCTGAAGATGTTTGAATAGACTGAATTAAGGGAACGACGCAACCAAACATAAAAAAAGTCTGCAAGGTCTGCATAGCCTATGTTGTCGTAGTATGGGGGGTCTGTAGAGATGATTCTGGGTGCTATTTCGTCATTACTTTTAGCAGTAGCATCAATTTGTTGAACATTACCTTGTTGACTAAACTGAAGCTTTTCTAAAACATCACAAATTGAAGATAAAGAGACTTTTAAATCACCAGCAGCACCTGAAAATGGATTGACATCTGGATAATCCCATGTCATCGGAATAGCCTGTCGTGCAAATGCCGTGACGGTTTGGTCACGACTTGCTGTCCATCTTGCTATAGTGCATAAAGTGTTAGCTATTCGACTTACGCCAAAAGCCAAATAAGTCGCCACCGCATCCGCATAAGCCGTCGCACCTATTCCCCCATCATTAAGAGGTAAATCATCATCAGGGATTCCTGCGGCTACTGCATCAGCTTTAATTTTTTCTCTGGCTTCACTTACTAAATCGCTAAAAGTAGTGAGAGCGACGAGTTGACGGGGAGTGAATAAATCGGCGTGTTTCGTCATGCCATAACCTTGTACGCGGAAGCCTAAAGCCTGTTCTGGTAAATTTGAATCAGGTTTCCATTCAGGCTGTGCTTTTTTAGCGATATATTCCTGTTCCTCATCAGGAGAAAGATAAACCCTTCCCCCTTGTCCTTCAGCGACAATAGCCATTAACTGAGAATCCATCCGGCCTGCCTTACCTTCCCTACGGATATGATCAAAAGGAACAGGAGTATTACAAGCGATACAAACTGCACCCTTGCGGTTCACCGTCCCATCTGGGGCCGTACCCTTACCCGTTTTCACCTCAAAGCGGATTTTGGGTGGCACCACAGAGACACCAAAATCATCCCCCTTTGTGTCCTCAGTGCCTTTGTGGTTAAAATCCCCCTCAGTGTTAACATCTCCCACAAAAGGCTCAACCCAAGCCTCCTTACCCTTCTTCGTCGAAAGCGAGAACTTATTAACCAGAGGCATCTGACAGCCACAGGCCGGATTAGGACACTTCACCGTCCTGGCCCAAAGCCAAGCAATCACCTTAGTGTCCTTTGTGCCTTTGTGGTTGGTTTCCACCATCGGATAAAGATAGCCAATCCTTTTAAAAGCCTCATCCCGCATCCACTGACCGTAATAGCGCACATCTGCGGCCAATCCCTGGGCCCCTTCCCAGGAAGAAATCTTTTGTTTTTGGCGAGAATCGGGATTAACCGGCGGTTTATCCTTAAACTTGGGCGGAATCTCGATCAAAGCCTTAGTAATCAACACCGCCACCGGATTGAGGTCACTACCGTGGGCCTGCAAACCCAAGCGCTGGGCCTCCAAAGGAATGGAACCACCACCACAAAACGGGTCATAGGCGGGGGGGGCATATTTAGCGATATAATCCCGTATAGCATCAGGTTTAGTGGGAGGTTCTTCCCCACGTTCCCAAGCTAAACAGCGCGCAATTTCTCGCTGTGCTTCTAGCAATACTGCTGAGTTAGGCTGGTTAATCTCATCCCAAGATACCAACCCTCTAACCACCTGCTTAGTGTTACCTTTCTTGTCCTTTTCAATCTCAATCCTACCCAAAATATCAAACAATCGCTGCCGTTCCCGATTCTGTGCTTCTTCCGTGGGAAATTTCTCTGGCCAACTGGAAGGATCATCTACCAAAGAAGCCCATAAAACCGCCCTAGTTGTAGCCAAAGGTTTCCGGGACCACCAAAGATGTAGAGTAGAGGGATGACCATGGCGAATCGACTTTTCCCGTGCCGATTCGACGTTAATGGCTTCTAGGGGTAGGGCCACTTCAATGAGTTTTTTACGGTAGGTCATGGGAGATAAAAGAACCACAAAGGCACAAAGGACACGAAGATTGAGGAACCACAAAGGCACAAAGGACACAAAGATTAATTGTTGACAAGGCGTTTGATGCCTTGTTTGAGAACGGGAACGTTAAAATTAATCAGTAATCCTAGCCAAAGCCGGCGTAATTTGAGATAGGTTAACAACTGGGCCTCGTGAATGGGGGTAAGTTGTTCAACGGTTTTCAGTTCGACAATAACCAGATTTTCCACCAATAGATCGAGACGATAACCACAATCAAGTTTAACACCGCGATAAATCACTGATTGAGGAACTTGACGCTCCACCGCTATCCCCCTATCCAATAACTCGTACTCTAAA
>NZ_JASJFG010000525.1:0-2139 GCF_030065375.1 Microcystis sp. M49636_WE2
AAAAGCCTTATCCAACAAGGTTTTTAGATTTATTCAGCAAGCCCTAAGTAGGTAGGCGTTAAAAATTATCAGACATCCCCTCATCAAGGTAGGGTTGATTCATGAATCAACCCTACTTATCAAGGGGGGATCAAGGGGGGATATATCTTCAATTTAATTATAACCACTTACTTAAGACGCATTTAAACAGGGTATTGTGAAGCTGATTAACAGCTTATCAGCAAGAAATTACGTTTGTCATTAATTTTCGTTGAACAAAAAAAACAGCACCCATCAGGATGCTGTTTGTCAAGAAAATGTTACAAAACTTAAGCTAAAGCCGCCATTTTCACATCGTTATTAGCGAGGATATTTTGTAACTCCTCCGCGTCCACGGTTTCTTTTTCCACTAACATTTGCGCTAACTGATCCAAGATGGCGCGGTTATTGACTAAAACCTCTTTAGCGCGACGATAGGCCTGTTCCACTAGGTTACGCACTTCCTCGTCAATAGCTGCCGCAGTTTCATCGGAGAAATCTCGATCGGAAGCGATATCACGACCTAGGAAAACATTACCATTTTGACGACCTAAGGCCACCGGTCCTAGGCGATCGCTCATGCCGAAACGAGTTACCATTTGCCGCGCTACTCGTGCCACCTGTTGCAGGTCATTAGAAGCACCCGTAGTCACTTCCTCCTCACCGAAGATAATTTCTTCAGCTAAACGACCCCCCAAAGCTACAGCCATCTGATTTTGCAGATAAGCGCGAGAATATAACCCGGATTCCATGCGATCCTCGCTAGGAGTGAACCAAGTTAAACCCCCAGCGCGACCGCGAGGAATAATACTAATTTTTTGGACGGGATCATAATCCGGCATTAAAGCACCCACCAAAGCGTGACCAGCTTCATGGTAAGCAACTAAAGTTTTGCGTTTTTCACTCATGACGCGATTTTTCTTCTCAGGACCTGCTAGGACACGATCGATCGCATCGTTGACCTCATCCATAGAAATCTCGGTTAAATTGCGACGTGCCGCTAAAATGGCGGCTTCGTTGAGCAAATTAGCCAGATCCGCACCGGTAAAACCGGGGGTACGACGGGCGATTTTATCGAGATCCACGTCTTGGGCCAAGGTTTTGCCTCTGGAGTGAACATTAAGGATTTCCTTACGGCCAGCGTAATCGGGACGATCTACCACCACTTGGCGATCAAAACGACCAGGACGTAATAAAGCGGCATCCAGCACATCGGGGCGGTTAGTGGCGGCGATAATGATAATACCTGTATTACCTTCAAAACCGTCCATTTCCGTTAATAATTGGTTGAGGGTTTGTTCCCGTTCATCGTTACCCCCCCCTAAACCGGCGCCCCGTTGACGACCGACAGCATCAATCTCATCGATAAAAACTATACAAGGTGCATTCGCTTTCGCTTGTTCAAATAGGTCGCGGACGCGAGAAGCACCCACCCCGACGAACATTTCCACAAATTCCGAACCGGAAATGCTAAAAAACGGGACTCCCGCTTCTCCAGCTACTGCGCGAGCGAGCAGGGTTTTACCTGTCCCCGGAGGACCGACTAAAAGGACTCCTTTGGGGATTTTTGCCCCAATTGCCGTGAAGCGATCGGCATTTTTGAGGAAGTCTACCACTTCGTTTAATTCTAATTTTGCCCCTTCAATCCCGGCCACATCACCGAAAGTAACCTGGGTTTGGGGTTCCATCTGTACTCTTGCTTTCGATTTGCCGAAGTTCATCGCTTGGGAACCAGGACCACTTTGGGCGCGACGGAGCAAGAAAAATAGACCAACAAGAAGCAAAATGGGGAAAAAGAGGCTACTGAAGGCTCTTACCCATACTCCTTCTTCTCTTTGGGGCAGTACGGAAATATCAACGTTATTTTCTGCCAAGATGTTGATTAATTGCGGATCGTTGGGCAGGTTAACTAATACGTTTGTTCCATCTTGAGTGGGTACGATCGCTCGCTGCCGGTCGGCACTTAAGCGCACGGTTTCCACTTTACCTTCCCGCACTTCCTGTAAAAATTCACTATACTTCCAAGTTTGTTGCACTGCTGGCTGGCGATCGAAGAAAGCTGAGGCCAAGGCAAGGACTACGATTAACAATAGGGCATATAGTCCCGCATTGCGCCATTTT
>NZ_JASJFG010000969.1:0-3426 GCF_030065375.1 Microcystis sp. M49636_WE2
AGGGCCAGATCCTTATCTTTTAAAAGGGAATTCGGCGCGATCGAGGCTGTGCGGGTTTGGCCGTCGTGGGTTTGGATCTGTAGGGTGGTCGCGCCGCGGGTAACGTGAGCGTTGGTCAAAACGAGGTATATACTGCCTTTTTTCCCGATAATGATTCCCGATCCCCGATTTATCTCGCTAGTAATCTTAACAGTGACTTGACGGATCGATCGCTCGATCTGCGCGTTTGGGCTGTCTTCCGCCACGATCGCCGGAGCAGAGAAAGGGGATAGCGCTTTAACCGGTACGACGGGCAGAAGTAGGAGGCTTAGGAGTAGGGGAAAGGGTTTCAACATGGTTATTATGGGGAAATTCGGGGTAAAACAGCGAAAATTCTAGCGGGTGGGAACGCAATTATTTTGCGGGCCAGCAGATCTCGTACCACAGGGTGCGTCGCGATCAGCGAGTGGTGCTTTGGCGAAAAACTCCGTCATCGAGATATAGGTTTTATCTCCGGAATTCTGGAGGAGCATATCCGAGCTTTTCCCCTCTAGGATGTCCATGAGTTGTTGCAAGACTAAATCTGGATTATCGTGGGGTTTAAGGGTAAAAAGTTGGCTATTACCATCGCAGGGATCGCCGGATCGTGAAACGCTGCAGATGATCGGGTATCCCTTCGCCCGGCCGGTGGTGAGATAGTTAAAACGCCCTTGATTATATGCTTCCTGGAATTTTTTCGTGACTTCCTCGCAACGAACCGGGGAACGTTTGGAGAAATATTCCGATTTCCAGCCGATAATCCGCACATTGCCGCTCCTTTGGGGAATCCAAGCGAGGGTGGCGGGGATTTTTCCTCCCGATGCGCGATCGAACACCTCTTTACAGAAGAAGGTGACGCCATTCGGGGTGGTCGATTGGCTGAAACCGGGGGCGATACCACCGAGGAGGACAGTGGCGAGGAGGCCGACGCAAGCGAGACGGTGGGAAATATATCTAGAGTTCATAGGGATAGTTCCTCAGAAAATAGGGATTAGAATCGTGATTAGGGTCAAAATGGGATTATTTAAGGGTTAGCGGCGGCGTTGAGGGTGTAGCGACCCGATTCACCCCCTTCGCGAGAGGTAGCCACTAGGATATAAACTCCATCGGCGGGTAATTCGGTTACAAGTCGAGCGTTAAAATCCCCGGGGGCGCGATCGACACGCTGGTCACTACGGGCGACCTGTGGGTATTTTGTCCCCTCGGAAGATTGGAGAACGCGATAGAGGACAAGATAGGGAGCGATCTCGTTGCTGTTCATATCCAGAACGATTTTCTGTCCGGCACGACCCTCGAACCCGTAATATTGCTCGTTTTGGTCTTTGGTCAAGTTGCCTTGAACGGTCTGACCGTTAAGAGGGAGGGCGAGTAACTGTATCCGATCGTCCTGTCCTAATGTTGAGACGGTGGAGACATCGCCTGTTTTAACTGCGGTGAGGAAAGCTTGCAGGCGATCGAGGGAAACGGCGAAATTAATGCCGCTCTGGGTAAGGCCGATCGGGTTTCCCGCACCGTCGTAAACGTAACTCCCGATATCGCCTGCGACGTTAACCCCCACCACTTCCCCCCGTGAATTCAAAAGCGGCCCGCCGGAATTGCCTTTGTTGATATTAGCGTTGTGTTGCACAATGCCTTTTTCGGGGTCGAGACGGCTGATAATGCCCTGGGTGAGGGTGTTTTGATAGTCCTCGTTTAAGGGTGTGCCGATGGCGAAAACGCTTTCGCCGACTTTGGCGGAGTTCGGACGGGCGAGGGGAAGATAGGGCAGGTTTTGGCGGTTATAAATCCGCAGGACGGCTAAATCCACGCCATTTTTAGCGAAGCCGATCACGTCTGCCGAGGCCTGCTGTCCGTTGGAAAATTTCACCGTCACCACCCGGGGTCCGTCCGCAACAACGTGGGCGTTGGTAATGATGATACCGTCGGGACTGACCAGAAAGCCGCTACCGTGGCCGCTGCCATTTTTGACGGTGACGACGGCGGGGCTGGCTTTCTGATAGACTCTAGAAGCGGTCTGCTCCTGCGCGAGGATGGGTGGAATGTTTTCCATCAGGAAGTTTCCTGGTTGAACGAGTAGGCCAGTGGTGGCCAGTAGCACCGATAGGGTGAAAGTAATTGGTTTCATCGGGTTGGCTCCTCTTTAGTCGGGGGATACTTGCAAGTATGTTATCGTTGGTTTTTTTCCAATTATGCGATCAAGTTTTAAGTCTTCAGGTTGCTTTTTTCACAAAAGTTTAGAGGGGGAGCGCGATCGCTCTCCCTTGCAACTTACGCACCTATCTGCCGTAGTGCTTCTATGGCGCTGTTGTACATTTCTGTGTTTCCCTGCTGGCGAAATAATTCGGCGGCCGTTGTTAGATCGGCGATCGCATTTTGTCTCTGGTTAAATGCGAGATGGACGTATCCGCGGAAATGGTAAGCGTAGGCAGCGCGGGGGTTTAGTCGGATCGCGGTGTTCAGGTCTTGAAACGCCGGCCGCCATTGTTCACGAATCGTGTAAATCATGCCCCGACCGAGGTAAGCTTCGGTATAGTCTGGATCGAGTTCGATCGCTCTGGTGAATTGAGCGAGGGCGAGATCATATTTTTCCTGTAGGATGTAGTTAATTCCCCGGTTAAAGTGGGCGATCGCTTCTTTGTAGTTCGCTTGAGTGATCAGGGTTTCGGCTGGTTGTCGGCTTTCTAGGGCCATAACGGGGCGAACAGTGGCGAGGGTGGAGAGGCCGATTAGGCTGACGGTGGTGAGAAGGGCAAAGGATTTCATGGCTAGTTCCTCGGTAAGGGTGATTTGAGCTTCTACCTAATTCATCGGTTGTTTTTTTGGGAATATGCAGAATAGGGCAATCAATTTTTTTTCCTTTCGGATACAAACGGAAAAAGCGCGGCAATCGGGAGAGCTTTGTTATCATTTAGTGAAAAATACTTGTTTTTTTTGATGCAATATGGTAAGCAAATCCCCGACGATTACTGATGCGGAATTAATTCGCCTCAGTTGTCAGAACCCGGAATTACGCTTTGAACGCAATGCAGATGGAACCTTAGTCACTATGGCACCGATCGGAAGTATTTCGGCGAATCGAGAACTGAAAGCCGGCGCTCGCCTGCTCTACTGGGTCGAACAGAACGGGTTAGGAGAGGTATTTAGTTCTAGCGGCGGTTTTAAACTGGCCAATAGCGCGGTACGCTCTCCCGATGTGGCTTTCGTGGCGAGAGAACGTTTACCGTCCGGTTGGCAGGAAAGGGAGGATGAATTTCTCGATCTCGCGCCGGATTTCGTGATCGAGATCCGTTCTAAAACCGATAGTTTATCCAAGTTAAAGCGGAAAATGGAGGAGTATCGGGAGAACGGGGTGAAGTTAGGATGGTTGATCGATCGCCACAATAAACAGGCTTTCGTCTACCGTCAGGA
>NZ_JASJFG010000620.1:0-2676 GCF_030065375.1 Microcystis sp. M49636_WE2
AGTTTCTCTGCACGTTGAGCAACTTCTTCACGGCTTAAAAGGATTGCTTGCATATACTAACTCCTGATTACGATTTGACTTCTGGAGACCCCTCTATAATATCTCACAGGTCTGTAGGATGAGCTAATGCCCATCCTACTAAGTCTCTATAAGATTGGTGTACTGCTACGCAGTGCCTTCGGCATCGCACTTAAACCCACAGTTTCAATCAATGTGCATGGTGCGTTCCCCAAAATCGATCGGTGGAGCAGTAGGAGCCATATTAGGGAACGTACCCTACAAGATCGGCGATCTCACCGTTAAGTCTCTCATTCTAATTTTGTCTTCTTCAATAACTGTAAAGTGTCCATACCAGTCATCCCGCAATGAGATAACCTTGGCAACTTTCTCAGCGACTACAGATGCAGAAGGTACTCTTATTCTAAACAAAATAATACCAACACTGGCCGGCAACCTTGAACGAAAGGCGAGTTCTCCAAAATCTTTATCAAATGTCAAGAGAATACGATTTTCTGCTTGGGCGCGACTTAAAACTTCCCAGTCCGAGATTCCGGGGGATTCCACCCTAATCCACAGGACATCATGGCCATTTTGTCCTAGGGCTTCAACCGCATCAAGGGGGAAATTTTCGTTCGCTAGAAAACGCATCAGTTAAGCAGGAATAGCATAGACTTTCTCAGACTTGAGCATTACACTAGCATAGCTAAGACAAGCTTGAATATCTTCTACTGTAATACCTGGGTAGTTTCGCAGAATTTCATCAATACTCCAACCTTGGGCGAGAAGATCGATGATAAATTCAACCGCAATCCTTGTTCCTTTAATGATAGGTTTTCCCACCAAAATATCGGGATTTAGTGTAATTCGAGTTTCCCAGTCCATAGCTACATCATTGAAAGTGTTTTCAAAAAGGTAAAGGCTGCATGGGACGCACCCTATATCTCGTTTTATTATAACAGGATTTGGTATCAAAGATGCAATCAATGTGCATGGTGCGTTCCCCAAAAATCGATCGCTGGACCAGTAGGAGCCACATTAAGGAACGCACCCTACAAGATCGGCTGTTTACACCCTCCACCGAGGACTTGCGGCATAACGGTCTAGTTAGGCTTTTCGCTAAGGGTAGGGTAATACATTTAAATTTTGAATAAATCGGTAGTCTCGTTGATTCTTGGTGATAAAAGGGTAATTCCATATTATTGCTGTACCTGCAATCAAGCCATCGGCAATCAGCAAACCGTGACTTAGCCGATACAAGCGAAGTAAGTCAACCGCTTTGTCTGAAATAGGTTGGTCAATTCTGATTACATCAAACTGTTGAAGGAATTTTTCCAGCGTCCGTAACTCTGACTTGTTAGTGCAGCCAACAATTGGTTCCATTTGTGTAACTACGCTAATTGCTAATCTGGAACTTGATTGTAGCCTTTGCAGACAATTGACTGCTTCAGGAATACCACGACCAACATCAATGATTATGTCGGTATCTACGATAGTTGAACTAGCCATTTGTCTTTGACCACTCGCTTTCTCGTAAATTTCGCACCCAAGTAGTACTATCTAAATCTTGACGATCGCGCCACATTCCAACAAAGGGATCATTAACTAAATCAACATTTGACGATGCAGACAGAGGTTCAGAATATATGTACTTTTGTTTCAAAAAAGCGATCAGGCTGACTACTTGGCTCTGTGCTTCAGCAGGCAAAGATAAAAATTCACCTAAAATCTCATGAGTCATGGTTGTATCCTCCCCCATATCACGCCCAAAAGCGTGTTAGCCAGATTAGCTTACTGCAAAGAGCTTCCTTTAAGGAGACTTATCACCGAAGCCTTCTGGGAATCTAGCAAAGATTCTTGTATCTGGCTGCACTTTGTCACAAAATTTCACTATTATTTCGGGTAAGGTATGGTAAATCCCTTGATAGATAGGGTTTACTGAAAAAGTTTGTTGGTGGGGCTAGGGTGTGGGGTGTGGGGTGTGGGGTGTAGGGTTTTACCGATTTTCAGGCGGTCAATTACCTAATTTTCAGGGAAAAAGTACCTTAATTTTACCCCCGATCACTCCGATAGCCAGTACTTTTTGATTTCCCAAAAGTCTAAAAGTCTTACCCAACAAGGTTTTTAGATTTATTCAGCAAGCTCTAAGTAAATTTTGATATAAATTACAGGGCAAGAATGGAGGATTTGGGGTGGCACAACAGAAACATTGTCCCCATTTACTCGGTTACAGTTTGTCTGCGAGTTGTTAACCATCGATTCAGGGAGCGTGAACTCTCGCTACTGCGCCGACCAGCTAATAGTCCTTCGATACCAATATGCTCATCTAGATCGAGCCATTCGATAGCACATCCATCCGCTAAGAGTTGCCAATTTTGACGCTCGGCGGGGGAGGCGTGCAGTAAACGAGGGTACCATGTTAGCGGAACGGTGATGCTGCGACCGTCGGCTAGGTCGATTATTAATTTATCGTCGGTTAGGGTCACTTGATGGGCAATTGGCTCGGTTTCAAGGGTCAAAGTAATCATGCCATGCGGTTAGGATTGCGGGTTGATGTTCTGTTATTAGTTTAGCAATCTGGTTTAATTCATGTTCTTTGAATCCTCGGTTTTTCTCTAAGGTAATGGGATCAAGCCAATATTTAGCGAGTTTGCGATCGCGTTTGACATGGATATGGGC
>NZ_JASJFG010001013.1:0-3127 GCF_030065375.1 Microcystis sp. M49636_WE2
AGGTAGGCGTTAAAAATTATCAGACACCCCCGTTATCAAGGGTAGGGTTGATTCATGAATCAACCCTACCTTATCAAGGGGGGATCAAGGGGGGATTAAAGGCAAAATCCATTTTTAATTTAATTATAACCAGCTACTTAACTGATCACTGATAACTGATAACTGATAACTGACTCCTAACCCTACTTAATTTAACTTCAGATCAAGAGCGATCGGACATTCCACTTTCGTTCCCCCTAAACCACAGTAACCGCCGGGGTTTTTAGCTAAATACTGCTGATGATAAACTTCAGCATAATAAAATTCAGGTGCGTCGAGAATTTCCGTGGTAATTTGACCATGGCCCGCTTTATGGAGAGCTTCTTGGTAGATTGATCGAGATTTTTCCGCTAATTGCTTTTGCAGGGGACTATAGGTATAGATACCCGATCGATACTGAGTTCCCGTATCATTACCCTGACGCATTCCTTGGGTGGGATTATGGCTTTCCCAGAAAACCTTTAACAGTTGTTCGTAGGAAATCACCCTGGGATCATAGACCACTAAGACCACTTCATTATGTCCGGTCATGCCGCTACACACTTCCTGATAGGTGGGATTGGGGGTGATACCAGCCGCATAACCTACGGCCGTGGTGTAAACACCTTCTAATTGCCAAAATTTCCGCTCTGCTCCCCAAAAACAGCCTAAACCAAACATTGCGGTTTCCATACCGGCGGGAAAGGGGGGCTGCAAAGGATGACCGTTAACGTAGTGGCCGCTAGGTACGGGCATTTTTTCCGATCGCCCGGGTAGTGCTTCCCTTGCTGTGGGCAAAGTTACTTTTTTTCCGAATCCGAATAACACCATAATTAAGAATTTGTCCAGAAAATTTTACCTTACTTTACATTGTCGCTTAATTTTGGGGATTTCAGTGATCAGATTTGAGTTTTCTGATTACTGTTCACTGAAAAAAGCTCCGTCGCTGCCGGTTCAAATTAACCGAAGTGAGGCATAAGAGTCAAAACTCCCAAGTCTAAATCTTTACTATCGATCGATTTTGCCTCGTAGAGGGCTAACATATCGTTTAATTGGGGATTACCGCAGGAGGAACCGGTTACGCCCATGGCAATAATCAAACCACAATAACCCTCGGTATTTTTGATGCGTTTTTGCCAATTGCGGCGAGCATTACGGTGGTCGGGATCATCTTGCTCGAATTCTCCAAACAGATAGAGATCACCGTTAGCCATTTTCAGAATCCCCAGATCATAACGGGTATCTTCTAAGGGATCTTCGCCGGGGTTAAAACCAATAGCCTCCAAACCGCCAGCTTGTTCGATTTTTTCGATCAGTTCCTTGGCTTTCGGTCGGGAGGTCTGGATCATGACCACGGGGAAACCCTCTCCTTTTGTCGGTACGGACTGGGGTTGATAATGGACTTTTGGACGACTGCGAATTTTATCTAATAATTGCCAGGGAACCATTCCCAGACTGAGATGTGCATTATCAGGGACTAGATTCTCCTTGAGTACGGATTCTTCCTCATCATCCTCATCATCCTCATCATCCTCATCATCGTCGTCGTCGTCGTCGTCCTCTAAGAGTTGCATAAATTCCGCACATAGATCGGGCATCGTGGCTACCGTCACCGCCACGGTTTCCCCTTTTGCTTGTTCGGGATCGATGGGAATGCGAAAACGACGCTGTAATTCTCCGATCGGTTCTTCGGATAAAGCGGATTGATTGCCTTTAAAAAAGCGCAACAGAGCTATTAAAGCTAAATATACCGTGATTGCTTCTTCTTCATCCAAGTAGGGGCGAATACCTTCGTAGGGATGCACGCTGCCGAAAACTGGATGGATTTGGGAGGGGGCAGCCGAGGCTAGATCGTAGTCATCCTCATCATCATCCTCATCATCATCGGCCAATTCGTAGCTTAAAAACCAGCAATCTTGGGAAAGAAAGGCCTTTTCTAATCTTTCCATCGATTTTTCTTCTAAAGCGGACTGCCGGAATTGTTTGAGGGATTCTAGGGAACGATAGAGAATGACTCCGTATTCCCGACCGAGCATTCCCATGACACAGGCGTAAAGATTCGGGAAATCGGAGCGATCGAGCTTAATTTGCAAAATATCGTAATCAGCTAAACAGGACCAGGGTTCAGCTTTCCAAATTTCGTGAGCGGTTTTCACTAAAGCGGACTGCCAAGCGGGGGGAATTGCCGGGGGGCGGTTATTTTGGAATTCCTCGAATCCGCGAAAGAGATCATCGATCAGGGGCAAACTGGGGACATAATCGATGGTGATATCGAGATCTTGCAGTACCCCGCGCAGAAAAAACTGTGTTTCTCGATCGCGGACGATAATTTTTTTCGGTCTGGCTGGCCGGGCGGGACTTTGCGGTGTTTCGATGGCGCGGATTAAGGTTCTGACCATGGCCTCTGGCCCGGTTTCGGGGGAAACTACTTCCATAGAGCGTACACAGCCCTCGCTACCATCCACCCAGATCACGCACTCGCCGCCGCTTTCTTGATTTGGTTCTAAGGTGGCCCGGGGCATTCTCTCGGATAAGGATAAAGCACGACGATCTCCTTCCCAAACACTGGGAATTTGGGGAATTTTTTTGAGGCGGCTTTGGGTTGTCCGGGGCAGAAGATTCATCGGGAAATTTAGGGGTAGCTGTGTTAGGATTTTAACCTTTTCTTTTCAAGGATTCCATAGAATTATTCTATCGATTTAGTCGATAACTTGATAAATAAACCGGAAACCTGACCAAGTTCCCAGATCAAAGGCGTATTCATCAATTACACTGCCAGAACTATCCATTTTCAAGCCTAAATCTAATTTTAGATCGCTCCAGAAAGCTCTGGCTATTTCTAGGGGGTTAGTCAGGGTGAGCAGTTGGGTGGCTTCTCCTTTGAGGCTTTGAGTGGCATTGAGAAGGGTCAAGGTTTTCGGGAAAGGATGGCGACTGAGGATCAGTATATTCTCTCTGATGCCCTTGGGTTGACTAATTTTCCAATGCCCTTGGCGGTCATTGGGGATGGTGGCCTTGGTTTTGGCCGCCACGACAAAGGGGGCTAATGGGCTAGAATTGCTGAAATTATCGGGGTTTTCTGAATGGGAACAGTATAAAAGCGGTTGGC
>NZ_JASJFG010000146.1:0-1136 GCF_030065375.1 Microcystis sp. M49636_WE2
CGCTACAGTAATTATTGGGCATTCCCTCCCAATGCCGTGATGCCAGAACCAATTCCCACCAAAGTGTTACAAAACATTAAGCGCCAAAAAGGTCTATCCCCTGCCGAAAAACTTTGGTTAGGAGTGGCGATCGGATTGACTTTGACAGCTTTAATTCTCTGTATCACCCTCGCTTGTCCCATGCCTATAGTTCTCGCTTTCGCTTTTGATGCTGTCACCGCAGCGCGATTGGAAGTGGAATATTAACCCAGCAAAAATTGAGAAGTAAAAACCCAAAAAGGGGGAGATTTTTCCGAAAGTCTTCCCCTTTGCCGCTTTTTTCTGGATAGGTACGATCGATCTGTTCAACGAAACAGGGTAAAATCGGGCGATAATTTAAGAAAGTAGATTCATCGGCTTTTTAGCCGTCAGGAGTCAGTATTTAGGAGTCAGGAGATTATTTTTATTTATTCTCCCCACTTCCTTCTCCCCACTTCCCTCTCCCCCCACTCCCCAATTGAGCATCTCATTTATGCAAGTGAGTAATTATACTTATCCCTAAAACTGTTTTCTAGCAAGGCTTTCAAAATAGCTTGACATAAAAACCTGATTTAGGGGTTACAAAGGTGAGATGCTCCCCTCCCCAATTCATAATTCATAATTCATAATTCATAATTCCCATGTCCGAATCTCGTCGCTTACAGTTTACCCCCGATCTGGAAATTTGTCGTATTTTGAACGGAATGTGGCAAGTTTCAGGCGCCCATGGTTCGATCGCACCCCAAAAAGCGATCTCTAGTATGTTCTCCTATCTAGATGGCGGTTTCACCACTTGGGATCTGGCCGATCATTACGGTCCGGCCGAAGATTTTATCGGTGAATTTCGTCGTCAATTAGTCGCCCAAAGGGGCATTGATGCTTTAAATAATCTGCAAGCTTTCACTAAATGGGTTCCCCGTCCGGGTAAAATGACTAAGGAAATAGTCGAAAAAAATATCGCTATTTCCCTACGTCGCATGGATGTGGATAGTCTCGATTTATTGCAGTTTCACTGGTGGGATTATCGCGATAAAAATTATCTAGATGCCTTATATTTTTTAGGAGAATTACAACAGGAAGGCAAAATTAAACACCTGGCCTTGACTAATTTCGACACG
>NZ_JASJFG010000638.1:0-3129 GCF_030065375.1 Microcystis sp. M49636_WE2
GACATCGACCATCAGATCCACCTCCACATCGCGGGAAGTACCATCGGGGGCATTTTCCACCTTGTGAACGGCGATATCGAGGCCGAGGGATTGCAATTCTCGCATCAAAACCTTAAAGGATTCTGGCGTACCCGGGCGGGGGATCGGCTTGCCTTTTACGATCGCATTTAAAGCCTCATTCCGTCCTTGCATATCGTCGGATTTCACCGTTAGCAATTCCTGCAAGGTATAGGCCGCCCCGTAGGCCTCCAGGGCCCAGACTTCCATTTCTCCGAAACGCTGCCCCCCCTGTTGAGCTTTACCGCCCAAGGGTTGCTGAGTAACCAAGGAGTAGGGACCGGTAGAACGGGCGTGAATCTTATCATCAACTAGGTGAACCAGTTTTAACATATAGGCCATACCGACGGTAACGGGACGGTCAAAGGGTTCGCCGGTGCGACCATCGTAGACGGTGACTTTACCCGCGTGTTCTTCTTTGAACACCCAATCGCGATTAGGTTTTTTCGAGGCATTTTCGAGCAATCCGTGGACGGTTAAACGGCTGGCTTCTTCCCCATACATTTCGTCAAAGGGAGTAATCTTAAAGCGCACGCCCAGATTTTCGCCGGCCCAACCCAGTAAACATTCAAACACCTGACCGACGTTCATGCGACTGGGAACCCCTAGGGGATTGAGAACGATATCGACGGGGCGACCATCGGGTAGGTAGGGCATATCTTCTAGGGGCAGAATCCGAGAAATAATCCCTTTATTGCCGTGACGACCCGCCATTTTATCGCCCACTTGGATTTTGCGTTTTTGGGCAACGTAGACCCGCACCACCATATTAGCCCCGGGGGGTAATTCATCCCCCTGTTCGCGGGTAAATACCCGCACATCTACTACCCGACCTTTTTCGCCGTTGGGGACGCGTAGGGAGTTATCGCGTACATCCCGTGCCTTTTCGCCGAAAATTGCCCGCAGTAGTTTTTCTTCAGGAGGTTGGTCTGATTCGCCTTTCGGGGTGACTTTCCCGACGAGGATATCGCTGGCTTCTACCCAGGCACCGACGCGAATAATGCCGCGTTCATCGAGGTTTCGCAGGGCATCTTCACCGACGTTGGGAATTTCCCTGGTGATTTCCTCCGGTCCAAGTTTAGTTTGACGGGCTTCGATTTCGTATTTTTCGATGTGGATACTGGTATAGACATCTTGTGCCACCAGTCTTTCACTGATTAAAATTGCGTCTTCGTAGTTATAGCCTTCCCAGGGCATATAGGCGACGAGGATATTCTGTCCGAGGGCGATTTCTCCTCCTTCGGTGGCGGAACCATCGGCGAGGATCTGCCCGGGGACAACCTGTTCCCCTTGATAGACTAAAGGACGCTGATTTAGGCAGGTATCTTGGTTAGAGCGTTGATATTTCTGAATTTCGTACTCGATCTCGCTCTTACCAAAAATCTCTTTGTCTTCATCCGCCACTTTGATGCGAATCCGGTTAGCATCGACGTAGGAAACGACCCCATTGGTACGCGAAACGATGACCATGCCGGAGTCGCGAGCGGCCTGTGCTTCCAATCCGGTCCCCACAAGGGGACGTTCGGGACGCAGCAGGGGAACCGCTTGTCGTTGCATATTAGAACCCATGAGGGCGCGGTTAGCGTCGTCGTGTTCAAGGAAGGGAATCAGGGAAGTGGCCACCGAGACAATTTGGACGGGGGAAACGCAAACGTAGTCCACTTGTTCGGGGGAAGTGGTGGAGAATTCCTGCCGATAGCGCACTGGGATAGTTTCGCCGAGGATATAACCATTTTCATCGGTGGCCACATCTCCCGGCGCTACCCGCAGATCGTCTTCTTCGTCGGCGGTTAGGTATTTAACGGGGAGATCATAGCGTACTCGGCCATTTTCCACCACATAACAGGGGGTTTCAATAAAACCGTAGTCGTTGACGCGAGCGTAGGTGGCCAGGGAACCGATTAAACCGGCGTTGGGGCCTTCTGGGGTTTCCACGGGACAGATGCGACCGTGGTGGGAGGGGTGAATGTCGCGCACGGCAAAACCGGCCCGTTCCCTGGTGAGACCGCCGGGTCCAAGGGCGGAAATGCGGCGTTTATGGGTCAATTCCGCTAGGGGGTTGGTTTGATCCATGAACTGGGAGAGTTGCGAGGAACCAAAGAATTCTTTAATCGCGGCTACTAGGGGTTTCGGGTTGACTAGGGAAGCGGGGGTGAGGTTTTGGGATTCGCTGACGGTCATCCGTTCCCGAATGATTCTTTCTAAGCGGTTTAAACCTACTCGCACTTGGTTTTGTAGCAGTTCACCCACGGAACGGACGCGACGGTTGCCGAGGTGGTCGATATCGTCGGTGTTGCCGATGTCAAATTCTAGGTTAATTAGGTAGTCGATCGCCGCTAAGATGTCGGTGGTGGTGAGAACGCGCTGGTTATCGGGGACGTTGAGGCGTAGTTTTTTGTTGAGTTTATAACGACCAACGCGCCCGAGATCGTAGCGTTTATTGTCAAAAAAGCGCGATTCGAGCAGTTGTTGCCCGCCGGTGACGGTGGGAGGTTCCCCGGGGCGTAGTTTGCGGTACAGGTCGAGGAGTGCCTCTTCTTCGCTGGGATTGCCTTCTTTGTCGAGGGTTTTTTGGTAAAATTCGGGATGGCGTAGGGAGTCAAAGATTTCGTTATCGCTCAATCCGATCGCTTTCAGAAGAACTTGGGCGGATAATTTGCGGGTTTTGTCGATTCTGACCCAGACTAAGCCGTTTTTGTCGGTTTCAAATTTTAACCAAGCTCCTCGGTTGGGAATCAGGGAAGCGGAGTAGGTGCGGCGACCGTTTTTGTCGATTTCGGCTTTGTAGTAAACACCGGGAGAACGGACGATCTGATTGACGATGACTCGTTCGGCACCGTTAATGATAAAGGTTCCCCGTTCGGTCATCAGGGGTAAATCGCCGATAAAGACTTCCTGTTCGATGTTTTCTCCCGTTTCTTTGTTGATTAAACGGGTGGGAACGTACATCTGAACGGAATAGGTGCTATCGCGTCGTTTGGCTTCATCGACGTTGTATTTCGGTTCTTTGAGTCTGTAGTCCTGGCCGAGGAAATGTAGTTCTAATTTACCTGTATAGTCGCTGATGGGGGA
>NZ_JASJFG010000938.1:0-4479 GCF_030065375.1 Microcystis sp. M49636_WE2
CAACAACTCAAGCGGCAGGTCACTTTACCTTTAAGGATTGATGTCATTGATTTCTTTGAAAAAAAAGCAAAAGAAAAAGGAATTTCTTATCAGGAACTAATTGATTTATATCTTCAGGATTGTGTGACAAACGACCGAGAACTCACTTTTTAGCGATCGCTTTTTATCAAAATAGAATAGAAAGAGCGATCGCATTGTGAGCATCAGTTAATAAAACAATAAAGTTCGGGGTCAGGTACTCAGGTTTGCTAATTGTTCCTGAATATTAGCTTGAGTAGAGAGTTTTTCGGATTTTTCCCATAGAGCGTTAAAGATACTTTTATCTGTCTCGACAACTCTTGTTTGATAGGAAATATAACCTGTTTCTGTTTGACGATTCATAGTTCTTCTCGCTGTAAAAGAATTTCTTGGAACAGATAAGTTTTCGCTAATCAATAGGTTGGTATCATCCCAACGATAGCCTTCAACATCTTTGGCTTTTTCCTGACAAATCCAAGCAACTTCTATGCCAGAGTTAAGTTGTTCCTGAATCACCTGTAAATGCTTTGGAGTCGGAACTTCAGGAAGAATAAAAACTCGTTGAATAGAAATCTTCCTTTTGATTAGTTCTTCGTTAACTTCCCAGAATTTTTGACCAAGGGGATTATCCCACCAGATGGAATCTGTCATCGAGTGAACAGCCAAGATTCGAGATTGACTTTGAGGATCAATGTGTTTGAGTAGTTGAGCAACCTTTTCTAAACGAGATTCGCCGCTAATTTCAATGTTAATTTCAGGCATAATTGTGTTAGTCAAAATTGTGCAATCAAGGAGGGTTAGATTATTTTCATCTAATTTAACATCGGTCAAGTTAGCTCCCGTTAGATTAGCTTTGCTCAAATTGGCATGACTTAAATCGGCTCCTGTTAAATCAGCTTTGCTCAAATTGGCATGACTTAAATCGGCTCCTGTTAAATCAGCCTTATTTAAATTAACCCCCAAAAGATTAGCCTTACTGAAGTTACATCCCATCAATTTTGCGTCGGAAAGATTGCCTTCACTATCCATTAAATTAACTTGGCTGAAATTCAGTCCCCGAAAATCTCGTTCGCCAATTTTGTGAAAATATGTCAATTCTTTTGTGCTATGAATATCGGGGTGATATTCCTTGGGTGCATAAACGGCAATCATCGCTTTGACGTAGGCGAAAAAATGAGCCTTGAGAATATTTTCATGGGTGTGGATGGTAATAACTTCTTTACCATCATACTCAACCGCCGCCTTGACAGTTATGGCTCCTTGTTGACCCGGTGTCAAGTTGGCTAAATAGATAGATTTAAGGATATGTTTAACCTCAACTAAATGAGCTAGAGCCTCATTAAAAGCAGTACAAAGTGCATCTACTGAACCTTTTTTAAAGGCTGATTCAGTGTAACGCTCTTGGGTTTTTGTATTACATAGGATAACTGTCGCGGAAGTTAAATTGTTATTGGCACAAAGAATTTCAAAGTTCTCAATTTTCCAGCCTTGAAAAAGGAAAAGATTATCTTCAAAGAATAAGTTTTGTTGAGGCTCGTTTTCTAAAAGCTGATTGAGTTTTACTTTTTCATTTTCCATTGCCGCTTTACCGAGATTTTTGAGAGTTCTTTCGATAGAAGCTGGCGAGGTATCTTCCCCTAAAAACTGTAAGAATAAGGAAGGAGAACCCACAAAAGGATATCCACTGGCAATGAATTCTCGATCTGCGATGGTGATAATACCTGCTAGGCTATACTTTCTGGCAATCTCAACTTGAATTGCCGTTTTTAAATTAACGTTGGGATATTTTTCTAGGTCAATTTCTTTCAAGTTAACTTGACCGACGTTAATCTTACTCATAAGTTCAATGATCGAACGATTGGCATATTCTTGAGATTTAAGATTTTTCATACTATGCCAAATTTTGATTAATCCCATTTCCCCAATGTAAGGATTAATTTTTCCCTCTAAAACAAGTCCCATAACCCTAGTAGCTTCCCTGTTAAGAGTCGTCTGATTTCGTAATAAAAACTCTTCAATCAGAGCAGCGTCAATTAAGACTTTTGGAGCTTGAGAATTGTTATCTTTTGATGGGAATACCTCTAAGTTATCTAGAAAAAAATCAATATTTATACTAGGATGATTAGTCACTTTACGCAAACTAAGCTTGATTTCGTACTGCACAAAATCATCAGATTCGTTTTCGAGATTATTTCTCAAATCCCAAAGTTTTTTAATCACTTGAGGCTCAGGATATTCTCCTAATTTCCTTATGATTTCAGCACGGATATCGCTATCCTGTTCATTGTCTAGTTGAGCTAACAACCCATTAATAATGTCAGCACGGGGAGTGACCGATGTTGGTATCTCGCACAATAACTCTGTGTTTTCCATTTTTAAATCAATCTCCTTGATTGGTGGTCTTCTCATCCGCACTAATTGTGTCTGACAGTAAAAGACTGCTCTAATTGAGAATTTTCAGCGTAGCGTGTTGGCAAAACTCTCACTAATTCATCGTCATTAATGTCAACAAAATAGCCCTTTTTAAAGAGAATCCTTCTTAGGGAAGTAATTCCCAGACGCTCACTTTCATCTAAATCAAGGTAATCCTTAAGATGGGATCCTAGATTTTTGTTGAAATCCGCGTTTAGATTTTTGCCGCTGCTATGATTGGACATTTCAGCGAGGTCATCGGCGGAATAAAGTCCTGTAGCCGCCAGATAAAAAATAATTTTGTATTTTTCAGATAGGGTTCCGATTTCTTCCAACAAAGCTTCTAGTTTGGGTATATCCAAACCACAGTTTCTTGCCTGTTTTTGGGCATCACACAGTGACAGGGGCATTTTGTATTTTTCAGATGCGGGTTCGATTTCTGCCAACAAAGCTTGTAGCTTGGAAATATCCAAACCACAGTTGCTTGCTTGCCTTTCGGCATCGGATAGGTTTTGGGGCATTGACGAGAGCGTCTTCATGGCTGTATTTTCGAGCTAGTTCGCATATTTTGAAATGGAGTACCAACAATTATTGTTTAATGATAGCAATAATTGTTGGTTTAACTTTGCAACAATTGTTGGTTTAACTTTGCAACAATTGTTGGTTTAACTTTGCAATATTTATTGGTTGATATCCTTACGGTAAGTGATTATATTATGGATACCATTAAAAAAAATAGAGCGATAGTAAAAAACAGTACAAAAAAGCTGGTCGAGTGTTGGCGCACTGTCCAGCCTGAATTAGGTAAACGTTCTACCTACCGCTTCCCGTCTTGATTATCTCCACCCTGACGTTTTGCTAGTTCGTTGATGGTGTAGATAAAAACGTAGTCGTAGGGATGAATCTTCCCGACAGCTACGCCGTAAGCAAGGGAGCTTAGGAGCATGACAGTGAGTAAGTGCTTCATTGATTGACCTCCTGGCTTCTTAGTCCACTAATAAGGTTTTTAAGTCTCCTGGTGGGCTGTTGAGAGGGCTAATCCCGATGATGCGAAGCTAGGAGAGGGCCAGCATCCTCGCGGGTGCTGGCTCTTTACTCATCATTATCATCCCCGCATCCTAGCTTATTAGGGCAGATTGAGTCAAGCTAATAATGTTAGGGATTCCTGACACGAGGAGCAAAACACTACTAGGCAAAAACAAAGATCCTGATCAAATCAACTGCCACCTTAGCCATGAAGACACTTAGCCACAAAACAGAAGATTTGAGTATAGCCGATGTCTCATCCGATTACCCCGATCAATGGGTGGTCTTAGAGATCACTGGTCGCGACAAATATGGCTGGCCAGAGAAAGGTAAGGTTATTGGGTATTCAGACGATAAAAGTAAGCTGATACAAGAGACTAAACATTTGAAGGGAGACTTATATTTGTTTTATACAGGTCTTGTTGACGGTGGTAGGGTTGCTTAAAAATGTTAGAATCTATACAAAAAGCACAATCTCCTTTAGCTTTGGCCCCTCCGTTGGCAGCTGCCATTAAACGAGGCGAAGAAGCGAAGAAACGGTTCCTATCTCAGCAAGGCGGAACCTTAACCAGCGCTGAGGTTTGTAGTGTTTTAGCCTGTAGTTCTTTGGAATTAGAAACTATGAGGCTCAATCATCAGGTCTTAGGTTTATCTGTCAACGAGGAATTAGTTTATCCCGCTTGGCAATTTATTGATGGCAAAGTTTTGTCAGGTTTAGACCAAGTGTTAGCCGTTTTAAAAGAAGATGGTGCTTGGACACAAATGCTCTTTCTGCTCACGGGTGATATTCGTTTAGAGGGAGCAACCCCGCTAGAAAAACTCCAAAAGGGAGAAATCGAGCCAGTGGTTTTGGCCGCTAAGTGCTACGGGAGTCATAGCGCAGCGTAATGGGTTTGCCTCCTTTTCCCCTCCCACCAGACGATTTTAGTCAGCGTCAATTGCCCGTCATTGAAACCCCAGGCCCCTGGCTAAGATTAAATAAAACCGGACACCTTTCTAGTCTTCATTTTGACCGCAGTGGTA
>NZ_JASJFG010000808.1:0-1487 GCF_030065375.1 Microcystis sp. M49636_WE2
TAATTACTGACACTACCTAAGATTAACTCAGATAAACCCGATCGACCGTGACGACCAACAATAATTAAATCTATCCCCTCTTGCTGGGCAACTTGACAAATTTTCTGGCCCGGATCACCGATATAATAATCAGCCCGGGCTGTGATATTATCTTCCTTAGCTCGATCAACTAAACCGTTTAACCAGGCTTGTAATTCCGCCTGCATTTCTTCGGTGATTTGTTGTTCCAAGGCGATCATATCGGGGGGATAACCGCCACCATAACCGATCAGATTACCATAAATAAAAGTTTCCGTGTAGGGAGTCAAAGGTTTGGACAGACTATAAATAATCCGCAACTCACTAGCGTAGGTTTTTGCTAAGAGGATGGCCGTATTCAATACCTCTGGAGTGACATCTTGATAATCCACAGCCACGAGAATTTTATTATAGAGTTTGTTGGTATCCCGATCGACTGAGAGTGTTTCCGTATTATTCATAGAATTAACCTCCTCGATAGCAGATAACTTCAGGGTTGAAGTTGCCTTTTTCCCATCGGCTGCCAGCAATACTCTGGGGAAATAGTCAAAAATTGCTGAAAGCTGATGACTGATGGTTGACGCTCCCCTACCTCTAGTGTGACATTTTTCGGATAATCTAGCTGAATTACCAAGAAAATTAACAATTTACCCTACTGTCACCCCCTCTTCTGCTCCAAGCACCCATCATTTGTTGATACATATCATAGTCAGAACAGGATCAAGATTACATCTATATTGGCGCTAATGGGGGATGATACATTGAAAGCGGATGTTTAAAGCTGTCCTGGCGTGTGAACCTCTTACAAATAGATTATATTTATAGATGTTAGTTCTTTTACACGCCTTTTTTTCCCTTTTTAACCCCAAATCCGTTTTTAAGCAGAAGTTATTCAAAGAGGGCGAATACAATTCGCCCCTACAATAAATAATATTATCGCGCCAATGGTAGGGGCGCACTGCGTGCGCCCAAAATGTCATCTAGATATTTCGACCAAATTGAGATGCAGCCTTTGCCAAGGGCAGCTAAAGTGTATAATCCAATTAGAGCGAGTTCTAAACCAACAACTTATGATTAGTCGCTACATTGTTGCATGGCTCCCGATGATCGTAATAGGAATTAGTAACGGTATCCTCAGAGAAAGCACCTACGGAAAATATCTCGATGAACTACGCGCTCATCAAATTTCTACCCTGACAGGAATCCTTTTTTTTAGTCTTTATATTGGCACTCTTGTCTATTTTTGGGGTCTAGAATCCTCCATTCAAGCAATTACTATCGGTTTAATTTGGTTACTATTAACAGTGGGTTTTGAGTTTCTGTTTGGTCATTTTATCGCCGGTCACTCTTGGTCAAGATTAGGGCAAGATTATAATCTTTTAGCGGGACGAGTTTGGATTTTGGTTCTCTTGGTCATTACTTTTGCTCCTCTACTATTTTATCAACTTTTTTCTTAATTATGAAAGCTA
>NZ_JASJFG010000268.1:0-1665 GCF_030065375.1 Microcystis sp. M49636_WE2
ATCCTGATGATTTACCTTTTACCCTTAATCAACTGCCGGAATTATTTACTAATTTTCGTAAACAAGTAGAACGTCATTGGGAAATAAGAACAACTTATCCCAGTCCGAAAAAGTTGACAAAATTACCTAAAATAGATTGGGGAAATCTTCCTATTTTAAAGGATTTAGGCTTAACAGAACTAATTCTAGACCAGGGAGGTGTTTTATCATTTCAAGGGGGTGAAATAGCAGGAAAATCACGGGTTAAAGAATATATTTGGGATAGTGATTCCTTAAAAACCTATAAGGAAACCCGCAATGAAATGTTAGGGACTAATTATTCCTCAAAATTCTCAGCTTGGTTAAGTTTTGGCTGTCTTTCCCCCCGTTATATTTATGAGGAAGTACAAAAATATGAGCAAACAAGAGTAAAAAATGACTCTACTTATTGGCTAACTTTTGAATTATTATGGCGAGATTTTTTTCGATTTATTTGCAGTAAACACGGGAATAAAATCTTTTATAAATCTGGTTTGCAAGAACTTAATTTACCCTGGCTAGAAGATTGGCAAAGATTTAATCTTTGGTGTGAGGGAAAAACTGGTTATCCCCTTGTAGATGCTAATATGAGAGAGTTAGCTGCTACAGGATTTATGTCAAATCGTGGACGGCAAAATGTCGCTAGTTTTCTGACCAAAAATTTCGGTATTGATTGGCGTATGGGAGCAGAATGGTTCGAGTCATTATTAGTTGATTACGATGTCTGTAGTAATTGGGGTAATTGGAATTACACTGCTGGTGTCGGTAATGACGCACGAGGATTTCGTTATTTTAATATCCGGAAACAGTCGAAAGATTATGATCCCAAAGGTGATTATTTACGTCACTGGTTGCCCGAATTAGCCCTAATAAAAGGCGATAAAATTCACGAACCTTATAAATTATCTCTGGAGGAGCAAAAGCGTTATGGGGTGATTTTAGGGGTTAATTATCCTCGTCCTATTGTCGATTTTTTTCAATCAATTAAACACAACGAAAAAATTTATCTCGCCAAGTCGTTGCTGATTTGAGATATGAATCTTCTCTTGTGGGATTTTTAAAACCTAGACCCAAAATAACTTTTGGATACGATGCACAATTGCCATTCATACCTTGATTCAGCAACGCCTCGAATTGGCATAGGCTTGACTTCGATTTCAACTCGGTTCCTTCATTTTATCGTGTAAAATGGTGATCGCACTACAACGCCCACCCTATTCCAATGGAAAGGCTATAGATGACTACTACTCTTGAAAGCTTACAGGAATTTATTGATTTTTGTCAACAGCACATTACTGGCAAAGAAAGGAAAGAAGCTCAGATTTTCCTAGACCGTTTCTTTCGAGCTTTTGGTCATAAAGGTGCGTTAGAAGCGGGTGCAACCTATGAGGAGGCGATTACTAAAGGTAGCAAGAAAGGTAAAACGGGATTTGCTGATTTAGTTTGGAAACCTCGTGTTTTAATTGAAATGAAAAAGCGAGGAGAAGATTTAAGTAAGCACTATCCCCAAGCTTTTGAATACTGGAGTCGATTGGTTCCTAATCGCCCTCGCTATGTCTTATTATGTAATTTTGATCAGTTCTGGATTTTTGATTTTGATCTTCAAATAGATGAACCGATAGATCGAGTAAATCACAACAATTAGAA